>JANLPX010000205.1:0-2821 GCA_031367485.1 Alphaproteobacteria bacterium
GTCTCCAGGAACGCGATGGTCTTGGCGATGCGCTCTTTCAGCTCGGGGAAGGTGGTTTCGGTATCGGGCATGGCGGGGGCTTCAATGCCGGCCAGCCGTGCGGCAGCGCCCTTGGCACCGTCGCTGGCGATTTGAATCTGACGGGTCAAGGGGTGCATGTCGGGGGCTAGGCGGGTGTCCAGATAGGACTGTACGTCCTCGCCGGTGGTCTTGGCGTGGGCCTCGGCCTTGTCGAGGAAGCTGGTGAGGTTTTTCAGGCCACGGATGAAGTTGGGGATCGAAGCGTCATAGAGGGATAGGGACAAGGCAATGCTCCAAATGAAATCGAGGCGCAGCACATAGGCGCGCTGGCAGTCCGGCGCCATAGCTAGGTCTCTGCTTGCCTACTCTTCCAGACCCGCATCTGGGCCTCGACGGCGCGCCGCCATTTAGCGCGCAGCACGGCGGGGCGCTCGGGATAGCGATCCTCCAGGAACTCGGCGCCGGCGACGCGGTCGGTGCGGAAACTGCGGAAATCTAAGCGCAGCTCGCACCAGGCCACAATCATCCGCGTGGTATCGCGGTAGCCGATGGTGATGGGCCAGATGACGCGGTCGGTCTCCAGGCCTTCCTCGTCGCGATAGCTGAGCTTGATCTTGCGACCGGCGTGGGTGTGGGCGCGGACGCGGGCCATGTCGATGGCGTCGACTGTGGAATTGAGGTTGGGCGGCGCACCGGAGGCCGGCTCCAAGACATAGGGCCGCAACCGCTCAGGCACGGCCACGCCGATCTTGGCGATCAGGTCCTTGGCGGCGCGGGCTAGGGCTGGATCGCCGCGCGAGGCCACCCATTGGGCACCCAGCACTGCGGCCTCGATCTCATCGGGCGTCAGCATCAGGGGCGGCAGGTCATAGCCGTTGTCGAGGATGTAGCCGATGCCGGCCTCACCGCGGATCGGCACCCGCTGGGCCATCAGGTCGGCTATGTCGCGATAGACCGTGCGCTTGGAGGTTTCGAGCTCCAGAGCCATGGCGTCGGCAGTGATCGGCCGGCGCGAGCGGCGCAGGATCTGGATGATCTGGAACAGGCGGTCGGCGCGTCTCATGGGCGGGCTATAGCACGGATGCTGTCAGCATGGTGTCAGTAGGCCGAGTGTTTCAGGAGCGATCCTCATCGCGCATGCGGCGAATGAACGCTCCACCGGATTCTGCCTGTAGCGGCATACTGTCAGTCAATGCCCGCAAAGCCTCAATATCAACGGGCTCGGTGCAATCCTCGCCGGTGCTTCCAACTGCTGTGGGTATGGCGTTTTCTTCATCGATGACCTCGGCGTCTCCATGGTTGCCACTTGGCAGAACATACTCTGGCGGCCAGCACCGCTCTAGTGGATAGACTCTAACCTTTGACACCCAACCCGGAGCGTCACCTAGGTTCGGCGGTCGGCGTCCGATCCCTGCCCGTAAGCCGACCTTCCGAGATGTGGGTAAAGCTGCCCTAACGAAGTGGGCGGAACCACAGCCTCTTCAGACACGACAACGCCGCCGATCCGAAGACCGGCGGCACGCCAAAATCATCGATGATCCTTAGGCTGCGACCATCGTGCGGCGGCGACGCATGGCCGCGCCGACCAGGCCGAAACCGGTGACCATCAGGGCCCAGGACGCCGGCTCAGGAACGCCGCCCGCGCCGCCTCCCCCTTTCAAAGTAAATCCGCCACCGCAATTCTGTGCGACCGAGGTACAGATAAGCCCACCAAAGTCGGGCGTTCCTCGTCGACTGGAATTTAAAACCGATATCAGAAGAGAGGCTGCCGAGAGGGCAGTCGTGCTGTCAGCATAGAACTGGATATTCGTTGGCGCCGTGAATCCGGCGGTCAGCGGTCCGCTATAGGATGAAATGGCGCTGACTCTGATGGAATATTGACTGATTGCGCCGAAACCGTCGGTCCGCAGACCAAATCGTGCATAATAATCAGGATTGCTACCCGGATAGCTGGCGGAGAATTGCGAAGACGAGAAGCTGGAAATCGGCGTTCCATCACTAAAATTGAAATCGAGGACGTCCCCGGAAGCCCCACCAGATGATCCGTTCGCATCCAGCCTAGCGTATCCGAAAACGTATGAGGTGTTGGCGGCCAGCGCATTGCCTAGAGTAAAATCGAACGTCACCGGAACGGTACTGGATTGCAGGCCTACCCCAGTAGACGTGAACGCGCCGTAGAGTTGGTTGCCGATCCCAACATTCTGAGTAAAACTATAGGTGGTGACCGCCGCGTGGGCGGCGCACGGCGCGACGGCAGTCGCAAGCGCGGCAACAGCAATCCACGATCCAATTCTCGAACGCTTCATAGTGATATCCCCAGACACATGTCGTTAATGAGAACGTCAGCTTAGTTTGAAAATAAACCTGCCGCATCACGCGTTCGGACTATTGACTCTTGCCGATTCTGAGAGTCGCGACTCAGATGCTTTACCAAATGTGGGATTAAGGTGATGGGCCGGAAAAGCTGGCTTGCGCGGGGGCTGTACGCTCGCCGCTGCGCTTTTTGAGCTGGACGTCGATCAGTTTGTCTGGGGGCTTTGCGAAATCTACCTCAGCCATCATGCCTGCTGCCGCTTCCTGCGGGACCCGGGTGCCGATCGCCGCGCATTAACCGCATTCGACGCCCTCCTTCGCAGGGCTCGTGGCTCACAGCCCAGCGCGCCGCACACAAGAAAGGTAAGCTCCCGAAGGATCGCGAGGTATTGCTAGATCAGTTAGGGGTTGAATGGGGTAACTCTTGGGATACAGCGCGAAGTTGGGTTCGCCACATGGCAGCGTGTAGCACATTCCTCGACGACAC
>JANLPX010000215.1:0-1916 GCA_031367485.1 Alphaproteobacteria bacterium
GCAACGCACGGGTAGCGCCCATCCCATCCACTGTTGGGCGACGGTTCGAACCGGCAGTGTGTCAGCACCTGCCCAGCTTGCGCGCCCCTTTTTTACCGATGCTGCGCCGCGGATATTGATGGGTTGGAGGCTGGCGCGCTCAGCGGCTTCCATCGCCGAGGCGAAGAGTTTCATGTTGGTTCGGCTGATTTTCGCCATGTCAGCATAGGTCGACATGTCATCCGCCAGGGTCGTTCCAGGCCGGCGATAGGCACCCTCAATACGGCTGACCTCAGGGAGGACCCGATCGTGCAGATCAAGATATCCGCCAAGGGCACCGTAGCACCAGGCCACCAAGCCATAGTCATCGGTAGGCGCACCGATCGGGAAGGGGAGCTCTTCGACCTTGGCTTGGGCAACCACGGGCGGTTCTGGCGCTTGATCAATCCTTGGCGTAGGCGCGTCTGGCGTTGTCGGCGCCTCTGCCGGGGTGACCGCCTGGACTATTGGGGCCGAAGTCTCGACAGCGGTGGCAGGTTCCTGGGCTGAAACCAGCGCCAGTGCGAAAAGGAGTGCGGACATGGGACGGCATTACCTATGAATTCCGGCGATCACGTGGCGGGCACTTGGCCAAATCCCCCGCCGCCGGGTGTCTCGATCTCGATCATGTCGCCACTGACGACCGAGATCGAGAAGCAACCGGGAAAGTCCTTTACCTCACCGGTTGCGCTACGCAAACGTTGCCGCCCAGGAAGGCCGGGGCACCCGCCCCGCAGACCCTGTGGTGCATGGTCACGCCGTGTCGACAATAGGGCCGCCTCCATCGGCACCAAAAACCGGATATGACGGATGGCCCCATCACCGCCGCGATGATGTCCAGCCCCGCCCGAGCCACGCCGAATGCTGAACTGCTCGACCCGAACGGGAAACCGGCGCTCTAGGATTTCGGGATCAGTCAGCCGTGAGTTGGTCATGTGGGTGTGGATGGCGCTGGCCCCAGGCTGGGTGGCCGTCGCCCCCGCACCGCCGCAGAGGGTCTCGTAATACTGCTGGGTTTCATCGCCGAAGGTGAAGTTATTCATGGATCCTTGGCTGTTGGCCATCACCCCGAGGGCCGCGTAGAGGGCGTCGACCACATGCTGACTGGTTTCAACATTGCCCGCAACGACAGCGGCGGGCGGAGCCGGAGCCAGCATCGAGCCGGGCCGGGTCAAGATATCCAGCGGTTCCAGGCAACCGGCGTTTAAGGGAATGTCGTCATCGACCAGGGTCCGGAACACGTAGAGGGCGGCGGCATCAACGATAGATGATGGCGCATTGAAGTTAGAATTTAGCTGATCGCTAGACTGTCTGAAGTCGAGGGTTGCTCGACCGGCTTGATTATCCACCGTCGTGATAACCCTGATCTCGCCGCCACCGTCGATTGGGACGGTGGCGGCGCCGTCAGTGAGTTTGCCTATGGCTCGGCGTACAGACTGTGCGGCATTGTTTTGAACGAAGGTCATATAGCGACCGACGACATCTGATCCGAACGCTGCGATCATTTCAGACACGGCGCTCGCACCAGTCTGGCAGGCTGCGATCTGGGCTTTGAGGTCCGCTAGGTTTCGCTCAGGGGCCCGGCTGGGCCATCGACCCGAAACCAGCGCCTCTCGGGTAACCTCTTCCAAGAAACCTCCGCCGCGCATGATGGGTAGGGCGTCGAGCAAGACACCCTCTTCCTCGAGGGTCTTTGAGAATGGCGGCATCGAGCCCGGCTGGATACCACCGACATCGGCGTGGTGACCGCGGGCTGCGACATAGAAGCTTGGTTGAGCATTGTGGGACATGAAGATCGGCATAACGACGGTGATGTCGGGAAGGTGCGTGCCCCCAGCATAGGGATTGTTCAGGGCAAAGGCGTCACCGGGTTGCAGGTTTGCATGGCGATCGCGCAC
>JANLPX010000234.1:0-3973 GCA_031367485.1 Alphaproteobacteria bacterium
CCCCGCATGCCGACTAGCCCGTTTGACCTCGTCATCGCGCCTAAGCACGACCGCACTCAAGGCGACAACGTGCTGCAGATTACCGGATCTCCACACCGGGTGACGCCAGTTCGGTTAGCTGCGGAAGCGGCGCGCTTCGAACAGATGATCGGGGCATTACCCCGCCCTCGCATAGCTGTACTGATCGGTGGTAAGTCCAAAGCTCATAACCTGTCGCCACAACGGGCCGCGGCAATGGCCCACGAGATCGAACTTCCTGTTGGCCAATCGGGGGGCTCGGTGATGGTCACATTCTCGCGCCGCACACCGCTCGCTGCCAGAGCCATACTGGCTGCGCGGTTGAAACACCTACCGGGCGTGATTTGGGACGGAGAGGGTGAGAACCCGTATTTCGCGTTTCTAGGCGCTGCAGACTATGTGCTGGCCACCGAGGACAGCGCCAATATGGCCACCGAGGCCGCCGCCACGGGGAAACCGGTCTTCATCCTTAAAATGGAGGGTGACAGCCTCAAGTTCCGACTATTCCACGAGGATTTGGAGCGGTTAGGGGCTGCGCGCCCATTTGGCGGATCACTTTATGATTGGCAGTACGAACCCCTGGTCGAAACCGACCGCGCCGCCAACGAAGTCATTCGGATGTTTGACGCGCGGGTGCCGTCATGAGTGTCGAAATTCGAAAAGCAAACGCCGGCGATCTCCCCTCAATCTTGGCGGTGGATGAGAGTGCCGAGCGCGAAGAGCGCCGCTACGACTATATCAGTCGCGCCATTCGAGGCGAGCATGACCGGTCTGTTCTGGTGTTGATACTGGATGAGGAGTTGGTGGGTTTCACCGTCAGCGGTGAGTTCTTCGGCCATCCATTTCTTGAGCTCATCGCCACGTCGCCCAGTTTACGTCGACGCGGCGTCGCGTCAGCCCTGATGACTAATCTGGAGGCCGCGATCGAGGGCGACAGGATATTTGTCTCAGCCAATGAGTCCAATATCATCATGCGACAACTGTTGATCAAGCGTGGCTACCGGGTCTCGGGCATGGTCGAGAATCTCGATCCCGGCGATCCTGAAATCTTCTTCGTAATCTTCAAATCGGCGATTGATGCCCAGATCGCGAGTGAATAACGCGAACGGGCTATCGGCGACGGTGATTTGAGCGTTCCATGGGTTGGCGATGATTCCTTCGAACCCCAAAATCCTGTTCATCGCCAACGCTGGTCCGGCGATCGGCGGGGGGCACGTCATGCGTTGCCTCACCTTGGCGCAAGCCTTCGGCGCACGCGGTGCCGTTTGCGCCTTTGCCAACACTGAGGACGTCGCCGCTCTGCTGGACGTCTTCGCACCGGAGATGCCCCGCGAGGCGGCCTCAGCCTTAGACTCAAACGCCCTGGTCGATACGGTTACCGCCGCAAAGTTCGACGCGGTTGTCTTTGACCACTATGGCTTGGGTCGCGGGGAACACCTTTCGCTAGCCGATGGGAAACCCTGCCTCGTAATCGATGACCTGGCCGATCGCGCACTCGGTGGCGACATCGTCTTGGACTCCGGTCCAGCACGGAACCTGCTCGATTATACGCTGCTGATGGATGGCAAGGCGCGGCTGTTACTTGGGCCTGACTATGCACCCGTCCGTGCTGACTTTGCGGCCTTGCGGCAAGGCGCGTTGGCGCGACGCGGCCAGCCGGTCCGCCGTGTGATGATTACAATGGGCCTGAGCGATCCGGCGGGTATCACCGAGCGCATTGTCGATCATTTGCGCCCTCGGCTCAGCGATATCGCGCTCGATGTCGTGCTGGGAGGCCAATCTGCCAGTCTCAAGGCGCTTACCCGCATTGCCTCTCGGGACTCACGATTGAGCGTCCATGTTGATACGCCTGACATGGCGCAGATCATGTCGCAGGCCGATCTCTTGGTGTCAGCGGCCGGATCAACGATATGGGAGGGCGCGACCTTGGGGCTGCCTATGCTGCTGATTACTGTCGCCGACAATCAGGCGGCTGCGGCAGAGTCTATGGCCGCGCGGAATGCGGCAATTGTTCTTGATGGCCGCAGTGCAGACCTCGAAAATGATCTATCGCGGGCCATCGTGCGGGTGATGGCTGACGCTACACTTCGTGCTCAGCTCAGTTCCGCAGCGGCTGAAATCTGCGATGGCGGAGGGGCCGCGAGGGTCGCGGATGCCTTTCTGGACCTGATCAATAGCCGGGGCTGATTGTCACTATCCACGGCGCGTCCCAAATTTCAGCTGATTGTGAATCTCACGCCTAACGCCGCCCGTCAGAATGCCGTCCATTTGTTGCACAAACGCGGCCACCGAGGCGCGGTCACGTTTGGCCAGTGTACGTAACGACCACGCCAAGGCCTTGGCTACCATATCATCGGGATCGGCCGCCAACCGCCGACAAATCGGCAAAGTGCGGTCAGCATCGCCGGGGCCGGTGGTCTTGACCGAATTCAACCCGACTGTCGCGACCAGTGCCAGTCGTCGCAGCCAGCGATTGTCTGACTTCGACCAGGCCTCGACCATCGCGTCATCAATGCAGCCCTTGGCCCAGATCGGCCCGACCAGAACCGTCCCAAACCCATCGACCGCATACCAGGACTCCAAATCCAGCGTAAAGTCGGCAATGTCGTTGGCTACGACACTGTCAAAAGCGCCGGGGTGATACCGGACGAGCTCATAGGCCATCCACTTCCACTCTTGATGCAGGTCAGCGGCCAGCAGCTTCGCTGCGGCTAGGACCTCATTGGCTGGTTCGGGTGCTAGCGCATGGCTGTGCCACTTTCGAATATTGCGTAGCGCCGGTTCATAGGCGTGCGGCTGAGCACGGACGTCGCTGGCGATCTTTCCGGCAATTTCAGCCGCGGTCCTCACTGCAGCATGTCCCAAGCAAGGGGTTCGCCACGGTGTAGATCGCGAGACGCCTTGCGACCTAAGACTTGATCCAGTTGAGCCGGTGGCAACCCGTTCCCCGGTCGGATAGAGCGGACATTTCCTCGGTCTAGCGGCGCACCTGCCCGCACATCGGCACTGACATAGAGCGATCTGCGGAATTGGCGATTGGCGCGCTCGGACCCCAGTAGATCATAGTGTGCACGGCCAAGTGAGGTCCAAGCGTCCTTACAATCACGGACGAGGGCCGAGAACTCGGCAGGCTCAAGGCTAAAGGCCGCGTCCGGCCCGCCGTCGGCCCGTGCCAAAGTGAAGTGTTTTTCGATTACACAGGCACCCAATGCGATGGCCGCGACCGAGGCGGCGGTGCCGTGGGTATGATCAGAGAGGCCAATGGGGCTATCGAACCGGTCGGCCATATCCGCGACCGTCCTGACATTTGCGTCCTCCATCGCCGCCGGGTAGCTCGAAACGCAGTGTAGCATCACGACGCCCGCAGCTCCGGAACTCAGCGCGGTTTCACGGGCCGCCACCATCTCATCCAAGCTCGCCATACCCGTTGAAATGATCAAGGGCTTCCCCTTGCTGGCCGCGTAGGCGATCAGGGGCAAGTCGATGGCCTCGAAGGACGCGATCTTGAAGGCTGGCGCGCCCAAATTGTCCAAGAGATCAACAGCGGTCTCATCAAACGGCGAGGAAAACAGCGTCACACCCCGCTCGGCCGCCCGTGCGAACAGTGCCGCATGCCATTCAAAGGGCGTCTGGGCCTCCTGATAGAGTTCATAGAGGCTACGTCCGTCCCATAACCCGCCGTGGATTTTGAACTCGGGCCGGTCGACATCCATGGTGATGGTGTCGGCGGTATAGGTCTGGATCTTGATGGCATCACAACCAGTGGCCGCTGCAGCGTCGATCATCATCAGCGCTCGGTCCAGGCTCCCATTGTGGTTGCCCGACAGCTCACAGATCACATAGGGCGAATAGGCAGCGCCGATAAGTCGGCCTGCGATCTGGATTTCAGGTAAGACTGGGGAGGACATGGCTGACCGACAAGTTGCGATACTACCCTAGGATCAGCCCCTAAAGC
>JANLPX010000241.1:0-3468 GCA_031367485.1 Alphaproteobacteria bacterium
CCGGCCCCGACGATCCGCGTCTGCAGTCTTATGAAGGCATTTTGCCGGGGTTTGAGGTAGGCCTAAACTTCGCGACGCATGACCCGAGCGTTTGGGTGAACTGGCTCCGCAGCCTGGGACACGAAGTACCTGACGACTATGAGGGTGCCGTCGGTGGTGAGCCTGGGCGACCCGCTGAGCATAGTCTCGCGGCCTATCATACCGACCTCCTGATCGACTGGATCGCGCGCCAGGAACGCCCGTGGTTTGCTCATCTCAGCCAGCTTCGGCCCCATCCACCCTATGCGGCAGCAGGCCACTTCGCAGAGCTCTATGACCCTGCGGATATGATACCGCCGATCACGCCAACGGGTGATCGTCACCGACTTCACGAGGCGCTGATGAAGTCGCCGATTGGCGCGCCCGATGATCCGGCAGAGATGGCGCATATCCAGGCACAGTATCTGGGGATGATCAGCGAGGTGGATCATCAACTAGGTCGCCTCTGGGCCGCGCTGGAAGTGTCAGGGCAGTGGGACGACACCTTCATCGTCGTCACCGCCGACCACGGCGAACAGTTGGGCGATCACGGCTTGATCCAAAAGGGCGGCTTCTTCGAGCAGAGCTATCATGTGCTAGGCGTGATCCGCGACCCGCGCCACAGCCAAGCCCACGGCCAAGTGGTCGGGGCCTTCACTGAGAATGTCGATATCCTACCCACCCTATGTGAGGTCATGGGTATTCCCGTGCCTGCCCAATGCGACGGCCTGCCTCTGACACCATTCTTGCAAGGCGAGTCCCCGCCCTGGTGGCGTGATGCCGCTCACTGGGAGTTCGATTGGCGGGGTGTCAGCATCCCGCGCGGCCCGCATCTATGGCCCTGGGATCGTCGCCTGGAACGCCAGAGCCTGGCGGTCCTGCGCAACGAGACTCTCGCCTATGTCCAGTTCGCCGACGGTACCTGGCGCTGCTACGATCTCGTCGCAGACCCCACCTGGCGCACCGAAGTCACCGATCCGGCGGTGGTCCTGGGTATAGCCCAAGCCATGCTGGCCTGGCGCGCCCAACACGGCGACCGAACTCTGACGGGGATGCTGATCCAAGACGGCGGGATAGTAGAGGCTTAGTCTGTCGTCGAACCGTGGATTTCTCCCACTGTTGGCGCAATACTGGGTTCAGGTTCGGGAGACACCACCATGAAGACTGCAATTGTCGCGTTGGCCCTCGTATCTCTCACAATAGCGGGTCCGCTGCCCGCCGTATCACAGACACCGCTGCCGGCCACTTCACCGGCCACACTACCTTTGGCCGTGCAGTTTGATCTGCCCTCCAAGATCACCGGGCGGACTTATAGGATCTATGTCTCCCGACCCGTGACCTCAGCCCCGAAGGACGGCTATCCGGTCCTCTATGTGTTGGACGGCGACATCGCCTTCGCTACGGCGTCTGGTCAGGTGATCTTGGGGTCACTGACCGGCAAGGGGGCGAGCGTGGTGGTGGGGGTGGCCTATCCCAACTTCATAGCGACAACCACCTTGCGCGGCCGCGACCTGACGCCTTCTCAGCCCAATGCGGCGGCTAGGGCAAACATGGGCATGGGCAAGGCCAGGCCGGAGGACTATGGCGGCGCCGACGACTTTCATCGCTTCATGATGGAGGAACTGCGCCCCCTGATCGCCCAGCTAAACAAGGTCGATCCTGCGAGCCAGTCGCTGATGGGCTATTCGCTGGGTGGCCTCTTCACCCTGCATGTGATGTTCCACCACCCGGAGGCATACCAATCCTATGTGGCAGGCAGCCCGTCGATCTGGTGGAACGACCGTGAAGTCCTGGGCGGGGAGGCGGCATACTCCAAGCTGGTGAAAGAGCGCAAAGTCGCGCCGCGCCTGCTGATTACCTCAGATCGTTGGGAGCAGGACGTGAATGCTCCGGGAATGCCGCTTGCGGGGGCCGCCCGGGACGGGGCGCTGGCCAGCATGACCTCAGCGCGCATGGTCGATAACGCCAAGGAGCTTGCCGCGCGGCTGAAGGCGCTGAAGGGCGGACCGGGCTACGAAGTGCGCTACGTGCTGTTTCCCGAGGAGACGCACGAGACGGGGATTCCAGCGTCGACCAGCCGCGGCGTAGCGTTTGTGGGGAAGCGGTAGGGGCGAGTTCCAGCCTTCTCAGCAACCCCATTTTGACGATGATCAAGGTCGTCGCTGGGTTCAGAACATAGTCGTCGATTTCAACCCAGATCGGGTCAATGCAAATCGACAGGAATTGCAATGCACAGGCGCCGGTTCTTGTGGCTCGCGACCACAGGCGCGCTTGTCGCTGGTGGAGCTAGTTGGCATGCCTTCACCTCAGACATGGCGCGCGCACGTGCGCGAACCTTGGGGCGAAGCAGCGTCATTCAGTGTCGGTTCGGGGCGGTAGAATACGCGATTGAAGGACAAGGCCCCCCGGTCCTGATGATCCATGGAACCGGCGGCGGATTTGACCAGGGTCTGGACTTTGCGGCACCCCTAACGCGACATTGGCGCGTCATCGCGCCGTCCCGATTTGGCTATCTGCGGTCTGGTCTCCCAGAGCACCCTTCGTCAGAAAACCAAGCCGATGTGTTTGCCGACCTATTGGACCGCCTCAAGATCGACCGAGTGCCGATAGTAGGCGGATCAGCAGGTGCGCTCTCGGCCCTGCAGTTCGCCATCCGACACCCAGATAGGTGTAGCGCCCTAGTTGCCATGGTCCCAGCGGCCTATGCGCCTGGTAGGCCCCCGGTCGAGCCGCCGAACGCGCTCTCACAAGCGATTATCGACCATGCGCTACGCTCGGACTTCCTCTTCTGGTCCGGCATCGAGCTCAATGAAGACGCGATGATACGTGCGCTGCTGGCCACCGATCCCGAACTCGTGCGGAACGCCGATCCGGCTGAGCGCACTCGGGTTCGCGCCATTCTTCGCAATATTCTACCCGTCAGCGACCGTGCCCAGGGCCTATTGAATGACGCGCGGCTGGCCTATGATCCGGCCCCGATGCGCCTTGATCTTATACGCGCGCCCACCCTGGCATTGTCTCTCGAAGACGATCGCTTTCAGACCTTGTCCGCTGCCCGGCACATTGCGGCTAGCGTCCCGGGGGCCGCCTTGGTCACCCTTCCGACCGGGGGCCACGTATGGGTTGGCCGCAATGGTGAGGTATTTGCCAAGAAAAATGTCCGCAAGCAAAGCACCCAGGATCGGGAAGAGATACGCTGCCGCCTCGAACGTATGGTAATAGACCATGGCATCGGTCTTATCCAATGGTTCCAATCCTCCGCCCTTGTTCCTCAGATACTGGGTCATGAAAACGACCAGGATCGAGCGCATGCCGTAGTAGCTGAATCGTTCGGCAGCTTCGTTGCCGATGATGAAAGGGATCCCGGGAGGCATGGATGCCATGGGAAACGGCTTCGTGGCGAAAGATTTTTGCGACATGCGATTGGAGTTCGCGCAGAGGAAACCGAAG
>JANLPX010000270.1:0-10274 GCA_031367485.1 Alphaproteobacteria bacterium
CCTCTTCCCTATCGGCGCGGGTTGGTAATCTGGAGCTACCTAACGCTCTTGGCGCTGGGTATCGGCACGTGGGGCGTTTGGCGCGAGACGCGCAGTCTGGGTCTCAAGCCGCCGCCATAGCTCCGGCGCGCCGATAGATCAGCGCTTCGGCGATATGCACGCGCTTCACCCCACCGGACCCCTCAAGGTCAGCAATCGTCCGCGCAAGTCGTAGGGTTCGCGTCCAACCCCGTGCGGTCAGGCTTCCCGCCTCTGCTGCCTTGGTCAGTAGAGCGCGGGCTGCGGGATCCAGGTCGGCGATGGTTTCCAGCCATTCTCCCTCGGCGCGGGTGTTCAGGATCGCCGCATCGTCGCGACCAGACGTCGCGGCCCGCTGTAACTGGACCTCCCGCGCTACAGCCACCCGAGCTGCGGCCTCGGCGGTGCCTTCGGCGGGCGCGGGCAACGCCAAGTCGGCTGCGCTAACTGCCGGGACCTCGATCTGTAGGTCTATCCGGTCGATCAATGGTCCTGAGACCTTGGCTTGATAGTCTATCTGGCAGCGCGGTGCCCGGCCACAGTGGCCGCGTCCCGGTCCGCCATGGCCGCACTTGCACGGATTTTCCGCAGCGATCAGCTGAAACCGGGCCGGATACCGAACATGGGCATTGGCGCGGGCCACTACCACTTCGCCGGTCTCTAAAGGCTGGCGCAGAGAGTCCAAGGCCTGCGAGGAAAACTCCGGTAACTCGTCAAGGAACAGTACCCCGTTGTGGGCCAGTGACACTTCGCCAGGTTTAATGCGAATGCCACCACCGGTCAGCGCCGCCATCGTCGCCGAATGGTGTGGCGTGCGGAACGGGCGCGCGCGGGTCAGCTCCCCCTTGGCGATCAGCCCTGCCACCGAGTGAACCATCGAGGTTTCGAGTAACTCGGCGGGTGAAAGCGGCGGTAAAAGGCCTGGCAATCGCGCCGCCATCATTGACTTTCCCGAGCCGGGCGGGCCGATGAACAGTAGATTGTGACCCCCGGCAGCGGCGATCTCGAGCGCGCGCTTAGCGTTCTCTTGCCCCTTCACATCGCGCAGATCGGCGATTTTGCCTGGTTCAAGCACGCGACCTGGCTCTGGTGGTGATAGAATCTGCGTGCCACGGAAATGATTGACCAGCGAGATCAGCGACGGCGCCGCAAGGATCGGCGTATCCCCCGCCCAGGCCGCTTCAGGACCGCAACTTTCAGGACAGATCAGGCCCAAGCCCATGGCACCTGCCGCCACAGCTGCGGGCAAGGCTCCGGCTGCGGCCACGATGCGACCATCTAGGGAAAGCTCGCCCATCGCCGCCCATTCTCGCAGCGCATCAGGCGGCACCACCCCCATGGCCGCCATTACCGCCAAGGCAATCGGCAAGTCGTAATGGCTACCCTCTTTGGGCAAATCCGCCGGAGCTAGGTTGCAGATGATCCGCCGTCCTGGAAGGGCCAGGCCCAGGCCTGAAAACGCCGCCCGCACCCGCTCGCGGCTCTCACCCACCGCCTTGTCGCCCAGACCCACAACGATGAAGGCAAACTCGCCAGAGGTCAGCTGCACCTCAACATCGACAGGTCGCGCGTCAACCCCCTGAAAGGCGACGGTGACGACGCGTGCTGCCATGGTTGGTATCCCCAAATCCGGTTGTATTATCCACAACCACAGCACGCGGCCTGGCTCAGATCAAGAACAAAAACGGAACTATATGAGAAATCGCCAGCTTTCCGTGACTTAGGCGCGCGCCCGGATCGCCTCGATCCGGTCAAACAACAGCTCAGCCGCATCGATTCCAGTAAAGGCCTTCAAGGCGCGCGCGCCAGTCGGCGAGGTCACATTGATCTCGGTCAGATAGTCCCCGATCACGTCGATGCCGACAAACAATAGTCCCCGGGCCTTCAGCTCCGGCCCAATGATCGCGCAAAGCTCCAGGTCACGCGCTGTCAGCTCAACCGCCTGCGCCTTGCCGCCTACGGCCAGGTTGGAGCGGATCTGGCCATCGGCGGGCACCCGGTTGATGGCCCCGACCGGCTCACCGTCCACCAACAATATGCGCTTGTCGCCTTTGACCACAGCCGGAATGAACTTCTGGGCAATCACCGGTTCGCGGCTGATCATCCGGTGCAGGTCCATCAGCGCATCGAGGTTCGGATCATCGGCCAGCAACCGCGCCACTCCCGATCCGCCGCCGCCATAGAGCGGCTTTAGGACCATATCCCCGTGCCGCGCCCGGAAATCGTTGATCGCTTCCATGTCCGAGGTAATCAGGGTCGGTGGCTGCACGCCAGGAAAGGTGGTGACGAACAGTTTCTCCGGCGCATTACGCACTTCGGTTGGATTGTTCACCACCAGCGTCTTGGGATGGATCGCGTCCAGGAAATGGGTGGAAGTGATATAGGCCATGTCGAACGGCGGATCCTGACGCAGCAGCACCACATCCATTTCCGACAGATCACGCACCTCCCAAGGCCCAAAACTCGCATGGCTGCCAACCACGTCCACCACGCTCACGGTCCGCCCGCGCGCGGTCAGCCGCCCACTCTCCAGCGCCATGCGCTCCGGCGTATAGACAAACAGCGAGTGACCGCGCGCCTGAGCGGCCAGCATCATCAGAAACGTCGTATCGCCCCCGATCTTGATGTGCTCCAGCGGGTCCATCTGGACAGCAACCTTCAACGACATCAGCGCGATCTCCTTACAGCGACGAAGGATGCAGATAGGCGTGGCACCGCCATTAAGCCAGAGCTTGGCACCCTAGGATCGGACCTTCGGCACCACCCCAGCCACAGCTATCAGCGACTCCACGCAGTCACGGATGGAGTCGTCCAGCGGCCGGAAACTCACCCCCGTCACCGCCCGAACCCGGTCATTGCGCAGCTCACACCCAGCCCAGATGCCCCGGAACTCTGCCTCCCGCGCCTGGATTCGCTCGGGGAACTCGTCGGTCACAGCTGGCGTCTCGTGCCCAATCTCGGGCAACAACCGCGAGATATCTGCGCAGATGTCCTCGACATTTCGCGCATCGGTGGACCAGGCGATATAGCGCTCGCCGTTCTTGACCTCCAGGCTCTCTAGCAAGCCGATATGGCAGAGCGCGTCGTCGCGCACATCTACCGTCATCCAGGGTCGGTAAGCGCCGGTCTGCATATAGTGGCCCTTAAGCATGCCCTCGATAATGTGCTGCCAGGGACCCATGTCCTTTTGGTGCGCCGACTGGATCGGGCCGACATTGTCGCCGGGGCAACAGGTGATCATGTCCCATCCACCGTGGCGCTCAGCTGCCTCGGTAAAGGCCCGTTCGGCAATCAGCTTGCCCATCGAATAACCCTGGCCGCGATCGGGCGTCCGCTTAGGGTTCATCTCGTCGGGATAGCGGTCTTCATAGAACACCGGGCGCCGCACGACCTCCTTTAGATCCACCTCTGAAATCACCGCCGCGATACTCGACGTGACCACCACCCGGCCCACAGTTCCCGAGCCATTGATGCTGGCAATAATGTGGTCGCAGACCATGGTCACATAGGCCGGGTCCTCATAGCTGCTGACATGGGAGATATGGGCCACCCCGTGACAGCCCTTAAAGATCTCATCAAAACATCCGGCCTGATCCAGGTCTGCGCTATGCAGGGTTAGCCGCCCAGACGCATAGCCCGGCATGGCCGTAAGAAACCCCGTCCGCGCCGAGTCCTCCACATTGCGAACGCAGGCCCGCACCCGATAGCCCTTATCCAGCAACAACCGCACGACCCACCCGCCCAGAAATCCAGCCGCGCCAGTGACCGCGATCGTGCCGCGCTTGGGGATGGGGGCCATGAGGTGTTTCCTTGTTATGCGTTGGCGGCGACTATTACTCCGCCCAGGCGTCCGGGCAATGCTTGGGCCATTGGCCCGGGGCCATGGCGATCAGGTCCAGGCGAACGGCCTTGTCCTGCAAGGCTGGCCGTTTCGACGCCAGGTTCCGGCCCGCTCGGCGCAACCGCTCTCGCTGATCATAATTCACTGCCTCCAGCGCCGCCGTCAGCGAGGTGCGGCGCTTAACCTCCACCACCGCCAACACCTGACCCTTCACCGCCAGCAGATCGATCTCCGCCTGCGGGGTTTTCAGCCGAAATCCCAGGATCCGATACCCGCGTAGCATCAGCCAGATCGCCGCCCAGACTTCAGCCCTGCGCCCCGACGTCCGGGCAGCTAAGCCTCTGTCAGAGCGAACCTTAGTCACCGCTGCGTAGCTCCATCGCCCGACGATAGAGGTCGCGTCTCGGCAGCCCCAGCGCCTTGGCCACCTCAGAGGCCGCCTCGGCCGGTCGCAACCGCGTCAATGCATCGCGGAGCGCCGTGTCGGCATCAGCGGCGGTGGACGCAACCTCGCGCCCCGGAGCCACAAGAATCACGATCTCACCCTTGGGCCTGGCGAGCCGCGGGTCCGCCGCCAGCTCACCCAAGGGTGCCCGGATCACCGTCTCGTAGAGCTTGGTTAGTTCGCGCGCCACCGCAGCCTCACGCGGCCCAAACACCACCGCCATGTCGGCCAAACTGGCCGCTACCCGGCTGGCCCCCTCAAAGAACACTAGGGTCGCACGCACCCCGGCCAACTCCTCAAAGAACGCCTTACGCGCCACGCTCTTGGGCGGCGGAAACCCGGCAAACAGGAACCTGTCGGTCGGCAACCCCGCCACCGCCAGCCCGGCCAGTAACGCCGAGGCCCCCGGCACCGGATAGACCGCTGACCCCTGGGCAATCGCCTCACGCCCCAACCGATAGCCCGGATCCGAAATCAGTGGCGTCCCGGCGTCCGATACCAACGCCACCCGACCACCCTGCGCCAACAGCGCCAGCGCCTTGGGGCCTGAGCGCTCCGCCGAATGCTCGTCATACCGCTCCAGCTTCTTCGATAGCCCAAAGGCGTTGAGCAGCTTGGCCGCCACCCGCGTATCCTCGGCCAGCACCATGTCGGCGGCGTTCAATACGTCCAAAGCCCGCAGGGTAATATCCCGCAGATTCCCAATCGGCGTCGCCACCAAATAGAGCCCCGGCGCAAGCGGAGCCTCTGACAAAGCCGGTGGCGGAGGATGGCGCGACATGCCCTAACGCTTCGCCGGTTCAGCGGGCGTTGGCAAGGCCACTCTAAATCCTCCCCCGCTGGGGGAGGGGGACCACGAAGTGGAGGGGGTTGCAGCGCGGTGAGGCTAGCGGGCTTCAACCCCCTCCGGCCTTTCAGGCCACCTCCCCCAAAGGAGGAGGATTGCGCACCCCCTCACCCTCCCCCACTATCCCGCCACACATCAGGACCCCCACGCATGATCACCATCCGCCACATCGAAGGCCGCCGCTCAGAGCGCATTGCATGGCTGCTCGAGGAACTCGGCCTGCCCTATGAGCTCGACTACATCGGCGGCGACGTTCCCGGCTCCCTACTGGCCCTAGAACAGCACCACGAAATGCGCATGACCCCCATCGTCCAAGACGGCGACGTCATCATGGTCGAGTCCAGCGCCATCATCGAATACATCCTGGCCCGCTACGCCAAAGACTCGCCCCTACGCCCTAAGGAAGACGCCCCCGAATTCCCAGCCTATCTGGAATTCCTGCACTTCGCCGAGGGCACGGCCATGCAAAAGATCACAGCCGACGGCCTCAGTCGCGCCCTAGAACGCGCCCGGCGCAAACTCGGTAACTACAGAGAAACCCCGCAACTCCCGGGCCTGGCCGCCTCGCGCACCGGCTCGCAACGCATCCTGCATTATTGCGAAAACACCCTGGCCCGACGCCCCTATTTCGCCGGCAACCAGTTCACTGCCGCCGACATCATGATGCACTTCCCGCTCAAGCTCGGCGCCCCAGCCGCTGCCCAAACGAGCGCCAATATCAAACAGATTCAAACCCTAGACGGTGCCTACTGGGACGCCTTCCCAAGGGTGAAGGACTTCATGGCGCGAATGGCAGAGCGGCCTGCGTTCCAGCGGGCGATGGCTAGCACCATGCCGAATGGAGCGCCGAACATGTGAGGGCGACTATGCCTTACCTCACCCAACGCCCTGACCAGAGTCGACAGCGTCAAGATAGCGGGAAAGCCGTTCTATCCATCCTGGGACCGCTTCAACGCTAAGATCGCCCGCTGCCCTTTCCAGTCCCGCGCCAATGTCGGTAATTTCCTGGAAGCCGAACCCACCACCAGAGCCTCGTAAATTGTGGCCCAGGATCGTAATCTGCTCGAAGTCGCCCTCCTGCAGAGCAGCCCGCATCGTCGTGACGTGTTGTCGGCAGCTTGCAAGATAGGCCGGGACGCTGTCGGCAAGCCTGGAATTGCCCAGCAAAGGTAGCGGCTCAGGCGGGGGCAGATTTTCGAGGTGCGCGCCGGATGCTGAGAAATCCAGGATCGCTTGAAGCAGGACCTCCTGCTTGATGGGCTTGGTTAGGTATGCCGTGCACCCTGCAGCCAAACAGGTTTCTCGATCCCCCTTCAGGGCCGATGCTGTGAGAGCGATTATCGGGGTCGGTGACCGATCATTCGCCTTTTCCCAAAATCTGATCACCCGGGTCGCGGCCAAGCCGTCCATGACCGGCATCTGCCGATCCATGAGCACAAGATCATAGTGCCCGGCCTTGAACATCTCGCAGGCGATGAGCCCCGTTTCGGCCACGTCGATAAGATAGGGCGTGTCCTCAAGGTAAGCTAACGCGATGGTGCAGTTGTCGGGCGAGTCCTCGGCCATGAGGATGCGTAGGGTTTGCAAGGGCGCATCCGGCCCGATTCCAACCGGTGCGCTGACCGGTCGGTTGGCAGCGACCCAAACCTCGAACGGCACGGCGAAGGCAAAGACGCTACCCTTATCGACCTTACTGGTCACCCAGATGCGGCCGCCCATAAGTTCGACCAGACGCTTAGAGATGGTCAGTCCAAGGCCAGAGCCGCCAAACCGGCGGGTTGTCGACGAGTCGGCTTGGGTGAAGCGCTCGAAGACGCGGGCGAGCTTTTCATCGGCAATGCCAATTCCGGTGTCGGATACGGTGAACCGCAGTGCGGTCGGTACGGCGGCATCCTCGTCTCGTTCGACCTTGAGAGAGACTTCGCCCGTCGCCGTGAATTTGATTGCGTTACCCAGCAGGTTGAGAAGCACCTGCCGCAGTCGGGTGGGATCGCCAACCAGATCATTCCGGACGTTGGGTGCGATCTCGCAGATCAGGTTCAGTCCCTTTTCCCGGGCCTTGAGCACGACCATCTCGATGACTTTTTCCAGATGGTCACTCAGCGAGAAGCCCGTTTTCTCAAGGTCCAGTTGGGACGCCTCCACCTTTGAGAGATCAAGGATATCATTGATCAGGTTGAGTAAATTATCCCCCGAGCGGCGGAAAATCTGAACGTATTTGTCCTGCTCAGGCGTCAAGGTGGTCTTGGCCAGGATGTCAGCCACACCCATTATCGCGTTCATCGGTGTGCGTATCTCATGGCTCATACTGGCCAGAAAGTCGGACTTGGTGCGGCTGGCGCTTTCGGCGGCGGCCTTGGCTAGCTGAAGCTCGGCTTCGAACCGTTTGCGCTCTGTCACATCGCGGGCCGCAGCGAACACACCCTTCAAGGTGCGGCCTCGGTCATAGAATGTGGTGGCGTTATAAGAGACGACGGTCTGCTTGCCTTCCCGAGTGCGGACCGTCAGTTCATAGTCTGTGACAGATTTCTCGCCGAGCACGCGCTTGATGCCCGCTTCTGCCCGCTCAGGGTCGGTGAAGCAGTCCTTAAACGGCGCCCCGATCAGTTCGTCGCGGGTGGACCCAGTTAGGGCCTCGGTCTGTTTATTCACGTCGGTGATAATGCCCGCCGGATCTGTGGTGATCAGGGCGTCAATGTTCGATTCAATGAGCGAGCGGGTATAGAATTGCTGGTCCCGCAGGCGTTGGTCTGACTTCTTTTGTTCTTCCTCGACCAATTTGCGGGCGGTGTTATCGGTACCGATCAGCAGGTAGCCGATGATCGCGCCCCCCGCGTCTCGCAATGCCGTGACCGAGACCACCGCTGGCAAACGCGTGCCGTCCTTACGGATATAGGTCAGCTCGTAAATGTCCTCGATCCCGCGCGAGGCTTTGAACACCAAGGCCTCAAAGCCGGGCTCAATCGGGGTCGCCAGTTCCGCGCTCAATGCCCGGGCGCGGATCACCAACTCCTCTGGGTCGGAAATGTCGGCCGGCGTAATCGTGTTCATCACCTCGCCAGCGTCGTAGCCCAGCATCCGCTCGGCCCCGACATTGAAGATCTGGATTACGCCCTTGGCGTCGGTGGCGATGCTGGAGAAATTGGCACTGTTAAAGATCGCGCTTTGCAACGCCCCGGCCTGGAGCAAGGCTTCCTCGGCCTGTTTGCGCGCGGTGTTGTCGGTGCCGATCAGTAAATAGCCAATGATGGTATCTGCCGCATCGCGCAGGGCTGTCACCGAGACCACGGCGGGAAACCGCGTCCCGTCCTTGCGGATATAGGTGAGCTCATAGATATCCTCGATCCCGCGCGAGGCCTTGAACACGAGGGCTTCAAACCCGGGCGTAATGTCGGTGCCGAGTTCGGCGCTCAACGCCTGGGCGCGTGCGATCAATTCTTGAGGATCGGAGATATCGGCCGGCGTTCTGGTGTTCATCACCTCACCCGCAGCATAGCCCAGCATCCGCTCAGCGCCGACGTTGAAGATCTGGATCACGCCCTTGGCGTCGGTAGCGATACTAGAGAAGTTCGCGCTGTTAAATATGGCACTTTGCAGTGCGCCGGTCGTGACGATGGACTCTTCCGTTTGTCCGTAGACTTCGGTCTTTGAGTTCGGGATGGGGCTTCCTAACGCAGGTGGTCTGGCCGTGACGGCCTTCAAAGCGAAGGCATCAGTCGATCTAGTGGAGCAACGTGCCGACGGACTGCTCAAGCTGAGCAGGCGAATAGGGTTTCTGGAGGAACTGACCGCCAAAGACGAACTGTTCGGACATCTCGGCCGTCAATGGCCGACCAGAGGTGTAGAGCACCCGCAGGCCCGCCCTCAGGCCGATAGCCTGATTGGCGACATCATAGCCGCCGGTCGCCATAGCACTCAGACGTATATCCACGAAAAGCACGTCAATATGCTGGGACGCGGTGAGATGGGACAGGGCCCCGGCCATATCTTGCGCCGCCAAGACGGTATGACCTAGGTCGCCGAGGGTCCAAACTGCCGCTTGGCGAATGAACATCTCATCTTCCACAATTAGGATAATCGCCACTAGGACGCCGAAGCTGTAAAACGCAGCATACCAAAGCCCCCCGGGAACCTTTTGGTCCATGGCTTACGCGAACAACCAGGGTCAGCAGATAAGGTTCCGAAAAAAGTCATTTTTCTTAGCGCGAGCTCCAAGGCGCGCATGATGCGCAGAAAAGCTACCGTGCCACGACTGACACCGGTGGGCTTACCCCGCCGCCAACCGCCCCGTCAGCCAGTTGAGCACCAGACGTCCCGCCGCCGTGGCCCGCAGGCGGTCCGGGTCAGGCTCCAGCAGCCCCGCTGCCACCAAGTCGCACACCTCGCCATGCAACGGCGAAAGCCCCAGAGCCGCGACCTCGCCAAACCCTACGCCGTCCAAAATCCGCAGGCCCGACAGCAACCGCTCCTGTGCCACGGCCTCGACCGTCAACCCCTCGGCTACCGCAAACCCGACCCCACGCGCGGCCACCGCGGCCACATAATCGGCCGGTTTCATTGCCGCCTCGGTTGCGTGGCGCACCCCTCCATAGGTCAGCCGGCCGTGGGCACCCGGCCCCGCGCCCACATAGTCGTGGCCCTGCCAATAGACGAGGTTATGCGTCGACCGAGCCGCCGCGCCGCGCGCATGGTTGGAGACCTCATAGGCCTCGAAGCCCGCGCCGCTCAGAACGGCTTGCGTCACGTCATAGAGGTCTGCCGCAGGGTCTTCGCCCGGCGGCACCAGGGTGCCGCGTTGCACGGCGCGGTCAAAGGCGGTGCCGGCCTCGATGGTCAGTTGGTAGGGCGAGATGTGTTCGGCGCCGATGGCGATGGCGTCACGCAGTTCAGCGGCCCAGGCGGCGGGCGTCTGGCTGGGGCGGGCATAGATGAGGTCCAGCGACAGGCGCGGGAATATCGTTGCGGCTGTTTCCGCCGCTCTGCGCCCTTCTGCCGCATCGTGATTGCGACCCAGCGTCTTGAGCGCCGCGTCTTCCAGGGCTTGGAGGCCCAGCGACAGGCGCGCCACCCCGGCGTCGGCGAAGGCAGCGAACCTGCCAGCCTCGGCATCGGTGGGGTTGGCT
>JANLPX010000283.1:0-5551 GCA_031367485.1 Alphaproteobacteria bacterium
CCGGAAAAGACCCGGTGGCCGACGTAAACGACGAAGGTGGCGCAGGCGATAAGCCGTTCTAGTCCGACCGGCTAGCCACGTTTTTCGCCACTCTAGACGGGGGGCCGCGCCCGGGCGGTGCCCCATTCCGCCAGCCGCTCCAAAGCGTCCGAAGCTAAGAGGCTGAGGGAGCGCAGACCGTGTTCAGTAAACACGTCGTGGGCAGCCGAAAGCGCCGTAGTCGCTGCGGCGCGCTCACCACGGTCCAGACCGGTAATATCCATGCGCGACTCATAGAGCCTCGCGAGATTGACCTGCAGCATGGCCCAGGTGGTTGGGTCGCGCCCGGCAGAGAGATTCGAGAGTTCGATCCGAAAGGCAGCTTCGGCGGCATCTAGCACCGCGAGGTCGCCGGAGAGCTCAGCCGAGCGCGCCAAGCATAACGCTCGGTTGGATGCCGCCAAAGCCCTCAGCGCTAAGGCTGGGGACTCCTTGAAGACCATTGTCGCTCGGTCATAGCAGGTCACTGCTTGCTCATAAGCGCGCTCGCTGGTGGTGGCTTCACCGAGTGCCTGAAGGCCCTGCGCCAATGCGGTCTGCAAACGCGCCCAATCCATGGGGCTGTGGTCACGTGTGAGATCATCCAGCACCCCAGCCAAAGCATTTACCCCGTCGATGACGGTCTCGACCCCGCCACCGGCCTCCCCCAATAGCACCAGGGTTTGGCCGCGTAGGGTAACAACCCGAGCCCAACTCAAGGGTTCATGGTCGACGTCCAGATCAGCACCTGCTGTCTCGATATCAACGAGCGCCTGCTGAAGGAGCGCCCGATCTCCCAAACGCGCACCCCATCCCAGCAAGAGGTCAGCGCGCATCAAGCGGGCTTCCACCAGCAACAAGCGTGCATCGCGGCTACGGCGGACCAGTGTTTTCAAACCCGCGATTGGGGCGTCAAACCGCGCCGCTGAAACGCGGGCGAACTGCGCGTCACCATCAGCAAGACGGGACCGGCTCTCTACGGCCAGCATGCCGATTTCGGCTATTGGTCGAGACAACCCACCGCGAGCCGCGGCCCGCGCTTCCCGAAACGCAATGTCAGCAGCTGCGTTCAGGCCGTCGTCGCCGAACAAATCAGCCCCGAGCAGAGCACAGGCCGCCTGCTCGCAGCGGGCCCTGGCCCATCCATCAGGGCGTCGATCACGATCAAACAAACCCGCTGCGGCTTCGGCGGTCGATGCAGCTTTGCGTAGAGCCTGCACATCTCCAGAGCGGCGCGCAACCTCACGCCAGATAATCGCCGATTCCAGTCGGCGTTGAGCAGGATCCCTGGCGCTGACTCGTCCAGCGGCAATGTCTGCGGCCTTGGCCTCCTGACGCAGCAACCGCATGTCCAGCAATTCGAGGAGCGAAACGTCGCCGCCGGTGAGCCCGTCACGATGCACGCTGGGGCCATCGGCCCCGAATAGACGTCTCAGCTCCCGACCAAACCCGAACATCGCGCCACTCCGACGACCTGCCAGCGTCTCATCACGGGACGAGGGCGACAGGTTCAGACTGGAAGTAGCAAAGCCGGAGCCGAACAACTTAACAAGTGGTTAACTGCTTGATTATGGTTAACCAAATCCAAATTTTTACGGTTGAGCGTCCCCCTGGAAGATGACCCGCGGACCCTCTCCATCGAGAATTCTCCAGGTGCCAGCTTGCAGATCGCCTGGAAGGGCGAGGCCGCCAATGCGATCTCTATGCAAAGCCGTGACGTGATTGCCCACCGCTGCGAACATGCGTCGCACCTGATGATAGCGACCTTCGGTGATGGTCAACCAAGCCGACTTTTCAGACAGGGGTTCGAGCGTGGCCGGAGCCAGGGGCTCGGTCTCGCTGTCGAGCATCAGAGTTCCAGCCGCGAAGATTTCCATCTCGTTGCCCGAAAGCGGTCGATCCAAAGTCGTCAGATAACGCTTGGTTACGCGGCTCTTAGGAGAAATCACCCGATGCAGCAGTGGCCCGTCGTCCGTAATCAACAATAGGCCAGAGGTCTCCTTGTCCAGCCGACCAATGGAGGACAAACCCGGCATGCGGGCCTGCCAGCGGGGCGGCAACAACTCGTAGACACTGCGGCCCGCTTCCTTGTGGGAGCAAACCACACCGAGCGGCTTGTGCATGATCAAGGTCAGTGGCGCAGGCGGGTCAACAGCAGTTCCGTTGATTGTTAGGCGTTTGGGCAGATCTGCGGCGATCGCGACCTTGGCCCCAGCGTCCTTAAGAATGACACCATCCAAAAACACCCGACCGTCGCGAACCAAGGCATTGACCTCGCGTCGTGAACCGTAGCCCAAATTAGCCAATAGCCGATCCAGGCGCGCCATCGGCGGTTTCATTTTCGGGCCTCAAAGATCTTATAGCCACCCCGCTCGGCTTTGAGCGTGACTTGAGCAAAGTGCTCAGCGAGCGGTGCCTCGTAGGGCAGATGGCGGTTCGCAGTCAGCCAGCAGACGCCGCCCTTCCTCAAAACCGCGGCAGCCTGACGGATAAAGGCGACGCCCAGCGCACGATCCTCGCGGCCACCGTCGTGGAACGGCGGGTTCATAACCACAAAATCGAGCCCGGACAGTGTGTCCCCGACGCGTCGAACATCCTCCCAGATCACCTGGACGCGCGGATCATCCAGATTGCGCCGCGCCGCTTCGACAGCCCGTCGGTCAATCTCGACAAGAGCCAGGTGGGTGACGGCTGAACTCGAAAGGACTTTGTGGCCAAGCACGCCGATCCCACCACCTAGGTCAGCTCCCTGCCCGACAAGCTCTGGCAGAGTATCCAACAATAGCGCGCTGCCCGGATCCAAGCGGTCCCAGCTGAAAACCCCCGGCTGGGACCAAAGACCCAGTGAAGTGACCAGCCTTGGACTGCCCGCTGCGATCGCCTCGTCGAGGTTGATCGGACTGAAGGGGCGCTCGACATAACAAAATCGGTAGTGGCGGCGAGCGTCCTCCGATACGTCGCATCCAAACCGCTTCAACGCCTTGGCTAAGCGCGCTCCACCCTTGTCCTTCAATGCAAAGACCGTCACGGACGACCCTGGCTTTAAGACCCGTAGGACTTGGGCGAGCACGTAGTCGCGCTCCAGAGTGCCGGGAGGTGCCAGGACAAATGCTTCATCCTGCGTGCTATCAGCCAACCCG
Organism: Alphaproteobacteria bacterium; assembly: GCA_031367485.1. GTDB lineage: Bacteria > Pseudomonadota > Alphaproteobacteria > Caulobacterales > Caulobacteraceae > Phenylobacterium. Next base: position 3,159 of record JANLPX010000283.1, read on the forward strand.
CCCAAGGCCAAAGACCCAGGAACCATCGGCGAGAATTGGCGGGCATCCACAGGCAGATCAATCAAACCCAGCGCGGGCGAACCGTAGAGGATGGGGCCGGACACTCAGGCCTATCCGCGCTCTTTGGTGCGTTCAAAGCCGATCTTGGGATACCGCTCGGCTACATAGCCGATCTCCCAACTCGATTTCGCTAAGAACACCATTTGATTATCGATATCCGTCGCCATGGCCGTCTTATGCTTATTGGCAAAGTCTTCCACGTCGGCCAGCGTGCCGTTGACCCACCGCGCCTCGGCATAGGGCGCAGGTTCAAACAAAACATCGAGCTGATACTCATTGGCCAACCGATCGGCCATGACCTCAAACTGAAGTGGCCCGACCGCGCCAACGATGAAATCAGCTCCAAACTGAGGCCGGAAAAGCTGGGTAACTCCCTCCTCCGCCAGGCCTTCTAGAGCCTTTTTCAAGTGCTTAGCCTTGAGGGGATCCTTGACCCTGACCCGCTGGAGGATTTCCGGTGCGAAGTTCGGCAAGCCCGCAAAGCGCAGCAAACCGGTCTCAGACAGACTGTCTCCAACCCGAAGAACCCCGTGATTGGGAATGCCGATGACGTCCCCAGCATAGGCTTCTTCCGCCAATTCTCGGTCCGAAGCGAAGAACATGATCGGGGCGTTTACGGAAAGCTGGCGTCCAGTATTCTGGACTTTCAATTTCATACCCCGATGGAACCGACCTGAGCAAAGACGCAGAAATGCAATCCGGTCGCGGTGATTGGGATCCATATTGGCCTGGACCTTGAATACGAAGCCTGTGACCTCGGGATCGCCAGGTACAACGTGGGTGCTATCGCCTGACCGGTTGGCTCGCACCGCTTTTGGCGGCGGGGCATATGCCCCCAGCCCAGCCAATAGCTGGTCAATCCCGAAGTGACGCAGCGCAGATCCGAAAAATACAGGCGTCATGTGGCCTTCAAGAAAGGCTTGCGGATCAAAGGGCTTGGAGGCTTCCCGGACCAACATCGAGCCTTCTTCGAGTTCGGCCTGCTCGTCGGGGTTTAGATAGCTCACCACCGCGTTACCGCCGAAGGCGATGGGTGCGGGGTGTCCCTCGTCCTTATTATCGGCGGTGCGCTTGAGAAACGGCAAAAACTGCTGGGTTCGAAGGTCCAGCATGCCCTTGAACCGCCCCCCAGACCCCGCTGGCCAGTAGAGTGGCGCAGGGTCGAGTGCCAATTTTGAGGCAATCTCGTCCAGCAGATCGAGTGGGTCTTGCGCCTCGCGGTCCATCTTATTGATGAACGTGACGATGGGAATATCGCGTAGACGGCACACCTCGAACAGTTTCAGGGTCTGCGGCTCAATCCCCTTGGCAGCGTCCAGCACCATGACCGCAGCATCTGCGGCGGTCAGGGTACGGTATGTGTCCTCTGAGAAGTCTTCATGGCCCGGCGTGTCCAGCAAATTGAACATCAGACCAGCATGATCAAAGGTCATTACGCTGGCGGACACCGAAATACCCCGTTCGCGCTCGATCTTCATCCAGTCGGATCGCGTACGCCTGTTTTCACCGCGCGCCCGCACAGCGCCGGCTGCCCGGATTGCGCCCCCGGCTAACAAGATGTTCTCCGTCAATGTAGTCTTGCCGGCGTCGGGGTGCGAAATGATGGCGAAGGTGCGCCGACGGGCGGCCTCGGCGGCGGGGGACGTGCTCATAGGCGGGAGGTAGCGCGACCGCGCGTTTCAAGCAAACCCTGCAATTCAATCGCCTCGCCTTGCCGCCGGAATATCACCCGTTCTCCACCGGCTCAGTCAGAAAATGTCGGCCTTTTCGATCCTCGATTTCGACCACCCAGATATCAGGATCGATACGGGCAGAGCGCTCCAGATACTGATCCAATTCCGTCTCGACAGTCGATGGCAAGGGCCGCATCCAAACCCGCTCACCGTCGCCGCGGGTAGCCTCTGAATAGAGTCGCGCGCTATCCTCGTCCCGATTGAGCACCTTGACCAATACACTCCCGGCTCGCGCGTCCCCCTTCCTCACCACAACGGCAAACGCCCCGGCCAACTCAGCGCGGCGGATCAGGGCAGCAACCCAAATGTCAGTAGAGAGCATCATGGACGAGAGTCTGACTCGATAACGGAACAGAAAGGCAGGGCGGCCTAAAGGTGCGCACCACGTTCTCGAAGCTTGAACGAAACACAAGAGCTCATGTCCGACCACCCCATCATTGCTGGTCAACCGCAGGCTCGAAGAGTGGGTTTGATCCTTGGTTTAGCCCTGTTGGCTATGCCAGGACTTGCGAGCGCCTCTAGCCTCGACCTGTTCTACGAGCGCACGGTTATGATCGCTGCGGACGCTGAGTGCGGTCTGTTTGCTGGCCCCGTAGGTTC
>JANLPX010000305.1:0-1955 GCA_031367485.1 Alphaproteobacteria bacterium
TACACCCTAGGGGTCAACGAAGATTACCGCTGCGAAATGTTTCCGGCGCCAAACTGTCGCATTCTAGTCACAGATTTGTGGGCTAGACCCCTGTAGCGCACGATCTAACCCTAACCCGCCGTAAACGGGACCTGATCTGCACCTGAGAGGGGTACCCTTGCCTCATTCGGCAAGACGCGATCAACTGTGGCGAGGCAAGCAGAGGTCGACATGCACATCCCAATCAAAGTTATCGGTCTGGCGGCGGTCTTGGCCTTGGGTGGCGCTCCGAGCTATGCAGCCCCCAGCGATGCCAAGGTGGTACGCGATGTGCTGGATTGCCGCGACAATACTGACCCGGTGGCGAGACTGGCCTGTTTCGACAAGGCCTCGGCCGCCCTAAGCCAAGCCCAGACGACCGGCGACATCGTTGTCGTCGACCGCGAGCGGGCCCGTGAAATCCGCAAGTCGGCCTTTGGCTTTTCCCTGCCATCGATGAGCTTCTTCGAGCGCGGCGAAAAGCCCGAGCAGATTGACCGCATCACCGCCGTGATCGCCACCGTCCGGATGAATTCCGCCGGAAGGTGGGTGATCAAGCTGGAGGACGGCGCGACCTGGAGCCAGACCGACTCCGAGACGCTCCGGCACGCGCCGGCCCCAGGAATGGGCGTCGTGATCAAGGCCGCCAGCATGGGCAGCTATTTCTTCAGCGTTGACGGCCAACGCTCCTTCCGCGCCCACCGTGATCAGTAGCGTTGAAAACCTCCCCCGCTGGGGGAGGTGGCGCGAAGCGACGGAGGGGGTTGAAGCGCGCTGGCTTACCGATCCTTAGGATCCAGGGCGTCCCTCAACCCATCGCCAATGAAATTGAAACTCATCAGGGTGATGACCATGGTCAGGGAGGGGAAGACCAGCAGCCACCAGGCGAGTTCCATATCCTGAGCGCCACCCGCAATCAGGGCACCCAGTGAGGACATGGGGGGCTGAACGCCTAAGCCCAGGAACGACAGGAAACTCTCGGCCAGGATCACGGCCGGGATGGTCAGGGTCACATAGACCACTACGGGTCCCAGCAGGTTGGGCACAATGTGGCGGCCGATGATCGCGCCCTGGGTCAGGCCTGCCGCCCGGGCCGCCTCGATGAACTCCTTTTGCTTCAGAGACAGGGTCTGACCGCGCACAATCCGGCTCATGGTCAGCCATTCGACCGCCCCGATCGCCACGAAGATCAAGATGACGTTGGATCCGAAGGTGACCATCAACAGGATCACGAAGAAGATGAAAGGCAGCGAATAGAGCACATCGACAACCCGCATCATCACTTCGTCCAGGGCACCGCCGACAAAGCCCGCGACCGCACCCCAGACAACACCGATCACCAGCGAAACCGCCGTCGCCACGAACCCGATGGCCAGGGACATTCGCAGTCCCATCAGCAGCCTAGCCAGCAGATCGCGCCCCAGGGCGTCGGTGCCCAGCAGATGGCCATGGGTCAGGGGACCGACCCAGACATCGACCTTGTTGACGGCGTCAAAGGGAAACGGGATCAGGCTTGGGCCGATTAAAGACGCAGCCAGCAGGACCGCCAGGGCGATCATCCCGCCCAGGGCGGCGCGGTTGCGCATTAGGCGACGGCGCGCATCATCCCACAGGCTGCGGCCCTTTACGGGCATGAGAATAACATCGGTCATGACAGCCGCACCCGCGGATCAAGCGCAGCATAGATCAGGTCAGCTACCAGATTGAGCACCATGATCAGGGCGGCATAGAAAATCACCATGCCCATAACCACCGTGTAGTCGCGCTGGAGCGCACTGATCACAAAGAACTTTCCCAGGCCAGGAAGATTGAAAATCTTCTCCACGACCAGGGAACCGGTCAGCAAGCCAGCACAGGCCGGCCCCAAATAGCTGACCAGCGGCAGGACCGCCGCGCGTAAGGCATGCCGACGCACAATCAGGCCCATCGGCAGGCCC
>JANLPX010000313.1:0-7233 GCA_031367485.1 Alphaproteobacteria bacterium
CCGTCACCCTAGGCCTCGTGCCTAGGGCCTCTCTCGCCGGCACTGCTGAGAGACATGGCGATCCGTCCTGCTAATCAATATCCACCGGATGAGGGATCCTAGGCACGGAGGCCTAGGATGACGGTAGTGGGGTGGGTGCCACGGGGTCTACACTCCCAACCGCGCCGCGACTTCCTCGCCAATCGCCAGGGAGCTGGTCAGGCCGGGGCTCTCAATGCCGAACAGGGTGACGAGGTTTTCCAGGCCGTGGGCGGCGGGGCCGTCGATGCGGAAGTCGGGTTGGGGTTCGCCAGGGCCGTGGAGTTTGGGGCGGATGCCAGCATAGTCTGGGTTCAGACTACCGTCCTGAAGATTTGGCCAGAACTTGCGGATATAGCTGTAGAAACTTTCCGCTCGCTGAGGATCGACGCTGTAGTCTAGCGTATCCACATAGGCGAGGTCCGGGCCAAAGACGGCTTGGCCGCCGAGGTCGCGGCGATAGTGGGTGCCAAGCGCGCCCGGGATCGGCGGGGGGTAGATGAGCCGCGCGAAGGGTGCCTTGCCGGTCAGGCGGAAATAAACGCCCTTGCCGTAGTGCAGGGTCGGAATGGTCGCGGTTGGGAACCCCTCAATGGTCGCCGCCACGGCCTGGGCCGAGAGGCCCGGCGCTGTGATCAGATAGCGACAGGTGAGCGTCGTGGGATCGGCACCTCCAGCCCGCACCGACCAACCGCCGCCGGGGATGGGGGTCGCGCCTTCGAAGGGGGTGGAGGTAACCACCGCGCCACCTGCCGCCTCGATCTCGCCCTGCAGAGCCAGCATGTAGCCGTGGCTGTCGAAGACGCCGCTTTGCGCTGACATCAGGGCGGCTTGGCAATTGAGTTGCGGTTCGAGGTCCAGCGCCTGGGCCCCGGTGAGGCGCGACATACCCTCCACATCATTGGCCAGCGCTTGGGCCATGATGCCATCCAGCCTAGCCTCTTCCTCATGGGTGGTGGCGACCACCAACTTGCCGCAGCGGTCATAGGCGACCTTGTGGCTGTCGAGGAAGGTGTAAAGCGCCCGGCGACCTTCGACGCATAGCCGCGCCTTTAGCGAGCCAGTGGGATAGTAGAGGCCGCCATGAACCACCTCGGAATTGCGGGCCGAAACCCCCTCACCGATGATCGGCTCAGACTCCAGTACCGCCACCACCAGACCGCGCCGCGATAGGGCATAACCGCAGGCCAAGCCCACGGCCCCGGCCCCGACGACAACGGCATCAAAATCAAACGCGCTCATGGGTGTGGCCTTATCGGAGGCCCGGCGGAATGCAAGCTAGGTCGCGATCCAGGTCGCCCAAAGTTTGGCTTCTTCCGCCTTGGCCTTGACGACGGACTGGTCTTTGACGTGGCCAAAGCCTCGGATCTGTTGCGGCACCTGGGCTATGGCTGCGGCCAGGGGCATACGGGCATCCGACATTTCGGCCATCAGGCGATCCAGACCTGCTTCGTAATCGGCGAGCAGTTTGCGCTCCATGGCCCGTTCGGCGGAATAGCCGAACAGGTCTAGCGCCGTGCCGCGAAGGCCCTTGAGTTTGGCCAAGACCGGGAAGCCGTAATCCAGCATCCAGCCGCCAAACGCGATCTTACGGGGGCGGCCTTGATCGTCCTTGGGCGAGAAGATCGGCGGGGCTAGCCAGACCTTAGTTTTGCCGCCCTTAAGGGTCTTGGCGCGCTCAGCGGCGAAGCGACCATCCGCATAGAGACGGGCGACCTCATACTCGTCCTTATACGCCATCAGCTTATAGAGATTGATCGCAACGGCGCGGGTTAGAAGGGTCGAGCCCAGGCCTGCGGCCTGATCTACCCGACGGCGGTAACGCTCAGCGTAGGCGCGATTTTGATAGGCCTCCAACTCGGCGGCGCGATGGGCGATCAGGGCGTCCAGCGGCATAGTTTCGGGCGTCGGGCCATCGGCCTCCGCCGAGCCGCGCGCCGCCGGATCGTGGGCGACCTTGCGACCTAGTTCGAAAGCTTGCAAGTTTTGGTCGGCGGCCACGCCATTCAGATTGATGGCGCGGTACAGGGCGCGGCTGGAGACAGGCACCAGACCCTTTTGCCACGCGAAGCCCAGCATGATCATATTGGCATAGATGGCATCTCCCATCTGAGTTTCGGCCAGATGGTGGGCGGGGGCTTCATCATAAGATTTGGCTGCGGCGGAGATCCGCTTGGCCATGTTTCCCGCGTCGAAGGCGACGTCGCGGTCGACAACGAAGTCAGCGGTCGGCGCAAAATCCTCGTTGCCCACCGCGGCCGTGCGATCCTTGGCGTAGAGGGCCAAGGCGTCCGGCCCAGCGGCGGAGAGAATGTCGCATGCGATCAGCACATGGGCGCTGGCGGCCGGCACGCGACCGCCGACCACCGTGGTTTCGGTTTGGCCGATGCGGACGTGCGAGAAAACTGCCCCTCCCTTTTGCGCCAACCCAGTCATGTCGACCACCGAGGCCGCGCGGCCGTCGATGTGCGCCGCCATGGCCAGGATGGAGGCCGTGGTGGTGACGCCGGTACCGCCAATACCGGTGAAGACGATATTTCGGATCCCCTCGATGGCGTCAAAGGTCGGCAAAGGCGTGGAGTCGGCGGTCAAGGCCGGCATGGCGACTCTTTGGGAATTCTCACCGCCCTCAATCGTGACGAAGGAGGGACAGAAGCCGTCGAGACAGGAATAGTCCTGATTGCAGCTCGACTGATTGATGCGCCGCTTGCGGCCAAACTCGGTGTTGAGCGGCTCGACGGAGACGCAGTTGGATGCTTTGGAGCAATCCCCACAGCCCTCGCAGACCAAAGGATTGATAATCACCCGCTTCTCGGCGACCGCCAGTTTGCCGCGCTTGCGACGGCGGCGTTTCTCGGTGGCGCAGACCTGATCATATAGCAGGACGGTGGTGCCGGGCGTGTCGCGGAGGTGGCGCTGGACCTTCATCAACTCCGTACGCGGACGAACCTCGACGCCGGGAGCCAAGTCATTTACGCCGTCATATCGGGTGACATCATCGGCAACGATGATGGTCTTAGTTACCCCTTCTGCAGCCAGTTGGCGGGTGATTTGAGCGGGCGTAAATCCGCTTTCAGCTGCCTGCCCGCCGGTCATGGCGACCGCGTCGTTGAAAAGCAGTTTGTAGGTGATGTGGCTGTTCACGGCCACTGACGCACGGATGGCGAGCGAGCCAGAGTGGTTATAGGTGCCGTCGCCCAGATTGGCGAACACGTGGTCCTCTGTGGTGAACGGGGCTGCGCCGACCCACGACAGACCCTCGCCGCCCATATGGCTGTTGAGATCCGTGGAAGGGTCCGAGAAGCTGGCCATATAGTGACAACCGATCCCGGCCAGGGCGCGCGAACCCTCGGGCAAGCGGGTAGACGTGTTGTGCGGGCAGCCGGAGCAGAAGAACGGCTTGCGCTGTTGATCGGTTGCCCAGGTCACGGCGGCCATCGATGCCGCAGACACGCGCGCCAGATAGTCGTTGACGCGGTCCATGTGAGGGCCTGAAGGAAGCCGATCAGCAATAGCCAGCGCGACTTCAGCAACAGACAAGGCGCTAAGGTCAGACAGCAAGGGATGACCTGCCTCGTCAGTCTTCCCGATGATCCTGGGGCGCGCATGGGCCGGCAAATCGTAGAGTACCGCGCGAGCCTGGGTCTCAATCAGCGGCCGCTTATGCTCAATGACCATCAAGGTCTCAAGCCCGGCGGCGAAGGCCTTCAAGCCCTGCGGCTCCAGCGGCCACGGCATTCCAACCTTATAGATAACGACGCCCAGACTTGCGGCTTCCTCGAACGAAATCCGCATGGCGGCGAAGGCCTCGATAACGTCCTTATAGGCCTGGCCTTGGCAGACAATCCCGAGCCGTGGGCGCGGCGCAGCCAGCACCACACGATCGATCTTATTGGCCCGCGCGAAGGCTAGAGCGGCAGGCAGTTTCTGGGTGCGAAGCCGACGCTCTTTGTCGAGAGGCTGATCCTTCAGGCGAATACCCAAGCCTCCAGATGGAAGCGCAAAATTGGTGGGGATCATAATCTGGTGGCGATCAAGGGAGACGTCGATCGTGACACCGGAGTCCATCGTATCGGCCAGCGCAATCAGTCCGACCCAAAGCCCGGAAAAGCGCGACATACCGTAGCCGAGCAATCCATAGTCCAACACTTCTTGGACATCGGCCGGGGATAGAACCGGTATCTCGCAATCCTGGAACGCAAATTCAGACTGCGAGGGCAGGGTCGAAGATTTGCAGGTGTGGTCATCGCCGGCTACAGCCAAAACCCCACCCTTAGGAAAGGTGCCCGCGAAATTGGCATGCTTGAAGGCGTCCCCGGTGCGATCAACGCCTGGTGCCTTGCCGTACCACATCCCGAAAACACCATCGTACTTGGCACCGGGAAAGAGGTTGGCTTGCTGGGACCCCCAGACCGCGGTCGCGGCTAGGTCTTCGTTGAGGCCCTCCTTGAAGACCACGTGGGCTTGATCGAGGTGTTTTTGAGCGCGCCGGGCCTGTTGATCCAGACCACCGAGAGGTGAACCCCGATACCCCGAAAGAAACCCTGCGGTATTCAATCCAGCCCGCTCATCCAGGCGGCGCTGATCGAGCAAAACACGCAACAAGGCTTGAACGCCTGTGATGAAGGCGCGCCCCTGCGGGAGCATAAATTTGTCGTCTAGCGTCACATCTACGTGCCGCATGGCAAATTTCTTCCTTTCGGACCGGTTTAATCCCTTGCAAGATCATACAAGACGAACGCAATTGCTTGCCCAAGTCATGCCCCACCCTATCGATTATGGGGCACGAATGAAGCTCAATTGGCCTTTTGGCGGGAGGAAAACGTGTCCGAAGTCCTAGACGCCGTCGATGCTAAGATTCTCGACCTTATCCAACATGATGCCAGCCTATCGGTTGCGGAAATTGCAGAGCGCGTGGGACTGTCTTCAAGTCCGTGCTGGCGGCGCATAAAGCGGCTGGAAGATGCCGGCGTCATCCAGCGTCGCGTCACCATCTTGGACCGCGACAAATTGGGTTTGAGCTTCGAAGTCTATTGCACCGTCAAGCTGTCCCTACCCTCAAAGGACAATCTCGATGCCTTCGAGGGTGCGATCGGAAAACTCCCCGAAGTCGTGCAATGTGCCACGGTGACCGGATCGGCAGACTACGAGTTGCGCGTTGTGACTCGCGATATGCACGCCTTCGATGATTTCCTGCGCGAGAAAATCCTTGGCTTGGGGTTGGTATCGAACATCGAGAGCCGAATTGTCATCAGGTCGGTCAAGAATACGACGGCTGCCCCGCTCGGCCTGATCAGCCCTTATGTGAGCGCCCAGGGATAGCTAACGGGACAAGTGATCGACGTTCGCGAGAGTGAAATATGATTGACTGGATCATTGATCAACAGCGCAAGGACCTCGGCGGTTTCGAAGTCGGGCGAGTCTTACCCTTCGCAAAACATCGCATGGTTGGGCCATTCGCGTTTTTTGATCACATGGGTCCATCCAGCTTTCAGCCAGGATTTCCGCGCAGTGTTGACGTCCGGCCCCATCCCCACATTGGCCTAGCGACAGTCACCTATCTATTCGAAGGCCAGATCACCCATCGTGATAGCGTCGGTGTAACGCAGGAGATCCGTCCGGGCGAAGTCAATTGGATGACAGCCGGGCGCGGTATCACCCACTCAGAGCGGTTTGAGTACCTGCGACAAACCGGCGGCGAACTGCATGGGATTCAGACCTGGATCGCCCTACCCGACCACTTGGAAGAGATGGAGCCAAGCTTTAGTCATCACGGGACAGCCGACCTCCCCACTTACCAAGGCGACGGCATGTGGGCGCGATTGATTGGTGGAAAGGCCTTTGGGGCGGTGTCAAAGGTTCAGACACATTCGCCTATGTTCTACGCACATTGGGTTCTACAGGCCGGGGTAACCGCCGCCTTGCCAGCAGAGTATCCCGAACGTGCCGCCTATATTGCGCAGGGCCAAGCCGAAGTGGACGGCCACTTCTATCACGCTGGTCAGATGTTAGTGTTCTCTGCCGGGGAAACCGTAGCGTTCACAGCGCAAACACCCACCACGATTATGCTGCTAGGCGGCGACCCGGTGGGTGAGCGGTATATGGATTGGAATTTCGTCTCGTCGTCTAAATCGCGTTTAGAACAAGCCAAGGCCGATTGGCGTGCAGGTCGAATGAAGCTGCCAGACGCCGATGATGCAGAATTCATTCCCCTTCCGGGACAAGGTTCTAACCCTTAAGCGCCTGGCGGGTTTGCTCCCAATACTGGAAGCCCGTAATTAGCGTGACCAAAGTCGCGGTCCATAGCAGGGCGTGGGCGGCTGTCGTGGCGAATTCTAGCTGTCCTGGCTTGAGGCCGAACGCCCCCCAAGCGGCGACCAACAGTTCTGCGCCAAGCGCGATGAGCTGCAACGTCGTCTTCCATTTAGCTAGGGCGGTGACGGGAAGTTTGATGCCCTTACCCGCGCCAACCTCGCGAAGTGCACTGACCGTAAACTCGCGGAACAGGATCAGGGCTGCCGGCAAGACCACGGTCGGCTGTGACCCTAAGGCCAGGAGGCCAAGCACCGCGCCACAGACCAGGACCTTGTCGCCGATCGGGTCCAGGATCGCGCCCCAAATCGTCACGGCATCAAGCTTGCGAGCCAGCCAACCGTCAAAGTAGTCCGTTATCGCAGCCACCACGAAAGCCCAAAAGCCCCAACGCAAGAGCATCGCCGTTGTATCTGGCATCAGGCGTTCGCGAAGAATTGGAAGATCCCCAGCTGCGGCGGCCAGGGCCACGAACATCAGTAGCGTGAGAACCAAGCGTCCAGACGACAGGATATTGGGAAGGGCCTTCATGGCTGATCCGATGCAGAAATCATGTGGCCGGCGTCAATTCGACCGTCTTTTGATGTTTGTCATATAAGCAAATGCGTTTGTCAGTCGCGGCGACGAGGAAAATGACAAATCGGTTGGGCACGGTTGGGACCTCTAACTCTTGCGGAAGAAGTCGTGAACGCGTTGTGCGAGAGAAAGGTTCACACCTTCGACTTTCGCGAGATCCTCTACTGAGGCTCTGGAAACACCACGGGCCGAACCGAACGCATGCAGAAGCGCGCGTTTGCGACCCGGGCCGACCCCATCGATCTCATCTAACGGGTTACGCTTCATCTCGGCGCTGCGCTTGGCGCGGTGGGTACCGATGGCGAAGCGGTGAGCCTCGTCGCGCAG
>JANLPX010000324.1:0-3421 GCA_031367485.1 Alphaproteobacteria bacterium
TTTGTTGTCTGGTCCAGCGTAGTCCACGCGTTAATCATGGCTTGGGAGTCATTGCGCAATCCGATGATGAATGGCCACCTCATGGGTGACGTACCAGTTCTGCTGGCAGTGGCAGTCGTGCTGGGATTGCTAATGAGCCAAACCCGCAAAGCGACCGCGACCGTCGCCGTCTGAGAACCCGGTCTGAGAATAGCGATGCAGCCCGACGTGTTTCGCGGCCTGCATCGCTACCGACCGCTTTCCGCCCCAATTTCACCGTTGCGACTGGGCCAGGAACGACCCGATTGCGGACACTTCCTAGACCAGATAGTCTCTTCGGATGCGAACTGTGTTCACCGATAGATATGCAGTGAAAGTCTGGTTTCCGCTTGTCCTCGGTTGCCTCAACTTGGCGACGTGGTTCTTTGATCGAGCTGGTTCATGGTATCAGCTTGTAATCGCCTTCGCAGCGATCTCGTTTAGCGGGTTTGCGCTATGGGATCGCCTGCGAAAGCCGCGCGATCTACGTTAGTCCACGGCAGCTACCCACCCCATTTCGGTCAAGGACCGCTCGAAAATATCCTTCTCATAGCTGCCCTTCATTAATGCGAAAATGACGATCCTCACGCCACGATCTGCTCAAATACATGCCCTAAAGACCATGTTTGATTGATGCATAGGTCGAGGTATTTAATTATCACGCCAATGATTTTGGCATGCAAAATTTTTCGGGTTGCAGTTAGCGATTGAGATTCATCGCTTTCCGGCCGTGGAATAGTAAGCTTGGAGAGAGATCGTGAGAAAATATATAGCTTTCGCTTGGAATTATACCTTTGATCACGAGGTGAGCCCTCTTCGCCACATTCCCGACTTCAATGTCCGGCATATGGTTCTGCAGATGCTTGGCTGGATGTGGGCTATCACTTTTTCGGTCGCTATCGGAAGTTACACGTTCCTAGCCGTCAGCTTAATCGGACACGTGGTATTGCTCGGCGCTGTTGCGATCACCGCTGCAACCTATTCAACGGCAGCAAACCGCCCCAAGGCCTTCCTCGCCCTCGCCCGCCGATAACACCGCGTAGAGACTGCGAAGGTACCTCTCCCAGTCTTGGTCGGATATCTGGGGCTGCACGGTGAGGTCCGAGAGTCCCGGCGTGTATTAAAAACCAAGGGAAATTTGCATGCCAAGCTTGTTTGCCTTCCGAAGGCTTCCGCTCGCCGTGCTTGTTTCAGTCGTTGCCCATTTAGGCCTACTGGTGATGGCACAGGGCTGACCCATTTGGATCACGCCCGTGCCCTTACTAAAGCGGCGATGACTTTGGGGGGCGCTGGTCGGCGGAAAGCGCGATGCCCGGGGTCAGGGTGACGTAAGCCGCATGGTAGGTGCCTGCACACACGCCGCAGATCATGTTGCCCGAGCGTCCATTCTCCACCCCAAATTTGCCATAACGGCCGAGCGGTGAACGACCACAAAGCGGACTTTGGCAGATCGTTTGTTTACCCGCTAAATCACTTGAACCCCGCCAGCATGATTAAGTCACGTGGAATGAGATTGGCGTGAATTGAAATTCAGAGATTGCCCGCCAATCCCGATTTCTCTAGCCTCTCATGGGTACGCGAGTTTTGGGCGTGGCGAAGGGGGGCTAATGGTAGTACTGCCTCGGCTTGCGGGCGTCTGGCTTGGGCTCTACCGTTTAATCTTCGCGGCAATCTTCACATTGGCCGTCTTCGCCGCCGGCGCGACCACCCTGCTGGAAATACAGACCACCAGTCTCACGACCCCGCATATCTGGAGCGGAGCGGTCGATGGTCTTGGCGTCAGAATTTTCTCGCCGGCGGCAGGAAGAGGATGGCGCATATCCAAACCCTTCTCGTCAGAAGCGATCGCCTCGGGAGTGCAACCCGGCGATAATATCATCGCGATCAATGGGCATGTCCTCACGGGTCAGGCGGGCGCGCCGCGCTTTGCACAGCTTATCGATACGCGAGAAGGAGGTCAGGCCAGGTTTACCTTGCGCGGGCAAGACGGCGTCGTTCTCGATCGGCTGCTTACCTGGCGCGCTCGTAACATTGACCTATGGTATAATGGCTCAGGTCTGGATCCGTGGCGGCAGTCAATGGTCCGACGGATCGCTTATGATCTGATGACGCTGCTGCTTCTGCTGCCGGCCAGTGTCTTGTTCCTGCGTCGGCCGCAGGAGATCGTCGCGGCTGGCTTTGCCATAAGCCTCGCCCTGCTCAGCATCGAGCCAACCGGGGAATTTTGGGCCTCGATCCAGATGGTCGATGCGTACCGGATTCTCTCGGCGCTGCCCTATATCCTCGTATTGATGATCGGATGCGCTTTTCCTGACGGCAGGTTTTGGCCGGCATGGACCCGCTTCAGTATTATTTTGGCCCCCCTGTTGTTTGCGCCGATGGTCCTGAAGGTCGAAGGCTATGGAAATTTCGCGATGCTCACGACGCCTGCGTTCCTGGGGTTGATCGGGCTTCTGGCACTCCGTTATCGAAAGCTGCCAGCAGGGACAGAACGCCAGCAATTCCGCTGGGTGGCGCTCGGGCTTGCGGTTGGCGTTCTCACCCTGCTGTCGCGGGTCGCCTTGGTTTCAGTGCAAGATCATCTTTCGCCCGCGCCTTATAGTGCATGGGTCGATCTATCGGCCTCCTTCGTCCACGCGCTGGGCTATGCGATCATCGGCGGCGGCTTCGCGATCGCGCTGTTGAGATACCGTCTCTATGATGCAGAATCGTTCGTAAGTCGCTCGGCGGCTGTGGCTGCCACAACCTTGCTGCTGACCGGTGTCTGGGCGGCATCAGAGAAAGCGATCGAGGTGACGCTCGCCTTGCAACTGGGAATACATGAAGAAGCCATTGCCAGTGCGATCGGCGCAGGAGTTGCGGTAATTGTCGTGACCCCGCTGCACGGGCGCTTGCATGAATGGATGGATAAGCGGTTCCGCAAGGGCGTCTGGCGGCTCAGGGAAAGGCTGCCCGAGATGGCAGCGACGCTGGCACAACGGACCGGCACGCAGACGCTGTGCGACACCATGTTGCACAATGTCGCCCGTGCCGTGAGGGTTACCCATGCAGCGCTTGTAATCGACCGCCACGGACGCAGGACCGTAATATCGCATATCGGTTCCACCTCGAAGGAGTTCCGCGCAAGGTTGTCGCGCGCAAGCCTTCCCGATTGGGGCAGTACAGTCGACGAAACCTCGGATTTCATGTTTCGCCTGGCGTTGGCCGAAGAAGAAAATCCCGCCATTGCATGGTTGATTTTAGGTCAGCGGCCCGATGGCACGCCGTGCAACCGGGACGAGCGCAAGGCTTTGGGGGAGCTGTCTGTTCCACTGGCCAGCGCAATTGCTACCAGCGAAGCTCGGGAGCGGCGCGACAAGCAAATCACACGATTGCTAATCAAGCACGATAAGAGGTTGCGTGC
>JANLPX010000335.1:0-4396 GCA_031367485.1 Alphaproteobacteria bacterium
AAGGGTGAGGGCGCGCTTGCCAAGCGCCAGCCGCCGCCGCCCCAAGGCGACAGCGCCGGACGACACGACCAGCACCTGCTGACCCCGCGCCCTAAGACGCGCCAGATCCGCCGCCAAAGCGGCCAACCAAGCCTTGTCAGGTGCACCATCGGCTCCCACCAACAGGGCTGAGCCAACCTTGACGACAATCCGTCTTGCCGAAGCCAGCTCGCTCACGGAGCCCAGTCCGCCGGGGCGGGTCCAGCCTTTTCTAGCGCAATCTTGGCCTTACGCTCCCGAACCAAGCTGTAGGCTTCCCGCAACAGCTCGGTGACCCCTTGGCCAGATACGCCGGAGACCAACCGCACCGGCACGCCGGACGCCTCAGCCAAGACCTCCCGCTGCATTTCCAGGGTGTCGGCATCAAGGGCGTCAGACTTGCTCAGCGCGATAATCTCGACCTTATCGCCCAACTCCTCGCCGTAGGCCTCAAGTTCGTGGCGCACGGTCTGCCACGCCTGCACCACATCGGTTTGGGTGCAATCGACCAGGTGGATCAGCACCGCCGTACGCTCGACGTGACCTAGGAACCGCACCCCCAGGCCCGCGCCATCCGAGGCACCTTCGATCAGGCCGGGTATATCGGCCATCACAAACCGTTCTTCACTCGACAAATCCACAATCCCGAGATTGGGGGCAAGGGTCGTGAATGGATAGTCGGCGATTTTCGGCTTGGCAGCACTCGCCGCCGCCAGGAAGGTCGACTTCCCCGCATTGGGCAGGCCCGCCAAACCCACATCAGCGATCAGCTTCAGCCGCAACCAGATCCACTTTTCTTCGCCGTCCTGACCGGGATTGGCACGATACGGGGCCTGATTGATCGAGCTCTTGAACCGGTCATTGCCCCAACCGCCGTTGCCGCCCTTGGCCAGCAGATAGCGTTGCCCAGCAGTCTCCATGTCGATGATCAGAGTTTCTTTGTCTTCTTCCAACACCTGGGTGCCGACCGGAACCTTTAGCGTGATATCGCCGCCTGCTGCTCCGTGCCGATTGCGCCCCATGCCATGGATGCCGGTCTCAGCCTTGAAGTGCTGCTGGTAGCGAAAGTCGATCAGAGTGTTCAGACCATCAAAGGCCTCAATCCACACCGAACCTCCATTGCCGCCATCGCCGCCGTCGGGGCCGCCATACTCAATGTACTTCTCGCGCCGGAACGACACAGCGCCGCCGCCGCCATTACCGGAGCGCAGATAGACCTTGCACTGATCGAGGAATTTCATCGCAGCCAGCCTCTGTCGCCCGATCCAGGGATCAGGTTAGGTTCGACAGGTCTAGGCGACGACAAGTTCAACATTTCCCTGCCCATATCACGGATGATCAACAAAATCAGGCCAGCCAGACCATCATGCGCACGGGCACATCACAGTTTCTGGCCGCCGACGGCTGAAGTTTCACCTCTCCGGTATATAGAAATTCGGTTTTGATCAGCACCTGACCCGAGGCTGGGTTGTCCACGGCATGGCAGGCGACCACAAACCGCCGCCTCCAATCCAGGTTCGCCCAGACCAGCGCCCGCTCTACAGCCTCTGTCGCATAGCCCTGTCCCCAGTGCGGTCGACCCAGCCAGTAGCCGATCTCGGAATGACCCTGCGCGTTGCGGTAAAAGCTTAGCGCGCCCATGAAGCCGGCCTCTGGATGCTCGATCGCAAAGGTAACATCGTGCTTGGGGTCTTTGAGATCCTGGAGATCCAAAAACGCATGGGCATCGGCTAGATCATAGGGATGAGGTATCCGCGAGGTCATCCGGGCCACGTCGATGTCGCCGCAATACTCAACGATCCGTGCGGCATCGCTCCGGCGTGGCCTGCGCAGTTGCAGCCTTTCGGCCCGTAACGCGGGTTCAATCTCGATCGCGCACATAAAAACCTCCCGATCCTCTGGTGGGACCCTGAAAACGAAAAAGAGGAGCCCGGCGTTCCGGACTCCCCCTTGGAAGTTTTTTGCCCGGTTCGCCTTGCGACGAACCTGGGAAACTCAGGTTCGCGCTACTCTGCGGCCATCGCGGCCGGCGTGACGACGTTCACATAGGTGCGGTCGTTACGCTTGGTAATGAACTTCACTGCGCCATTGGCGGTTGCAAAGAGGGTATGATCCTTGCCCATGCCGACATTGTCGCCTGGGAAGAACTTGGTGCCACGCTGGCGCACGATGATGTTGCCGCCGATCACGGCCTCGCCACCAAACTTCTTCACACCAAGCCGGCGTCCGGCTGAGTCGCGACCGTTGCGGGACGAACCGCCTGATTTTTTGTGAGCCATGGTGGCCTCCTAAATCCGTATCTGAACCGTGGGCCTATTCGGCGGCGGGCTTTTTAGCTGGCGCCTTCTTGGGCGCAGCGGCTTTCTTGGGTGCTGCCTTAGCTTCGGGGGCCGCAGCCTCTACCGCTTCGACCTTAGCCTTGGGTGCTGCCTTGACCTTCGCAGGTGCTTTGGCGACCACCGGTCCGGCCGCAGCTTCTAGCTCAGCGATCACGTGAGGAAGATTTCGGGCACGGGCATTGATCATGGCCTTTGTCGTCATATCGACAACGCCGTCCCACTTTTCGTCCAGACCGGCACCGGTAATCCCGGTGACCCGCAGCACGGTTTCATGCTGGCGATGACCTTTGGTCCGACGATAGCCTTGGCGGCGGATTTTCTTGAAGATCTTGATCTTCTCGGCCTTGCGGGTTTCGACGAGGGTCGCATTGACACTGGCACCCTCGACCATGGGCAAGCCTAGAGTTACAGCCGCACCGTCACCCAGCATCAGGACCTCGCCAAACGCCACATTGGCACCTGGCTCGCCGTCCAACTTTTCGACCACCAGCACGTCGCCGGGCGATACCCGGTACTGCTTGCCGCCAGTCTTAATTACCGCGTACATCGTTCGCGCCCTAAACCACTTGATAGCAAAAGAGATTGCGCCCGCGAGAAAGCTCGCGAACGGGAAGCGCGGTCTTATACAGACGGCCCCGGCCAAGTCAACGCAAAGCGCGCGGGAATTACCCCTGCGGTGGTCGATCTAAAGGTCGAAGATCGGCGATCCTGGGTCGGCTTGTCTCCCAGGTTGAAACCACCGCGCGTGTCACCGCCTGCATGAATTCCAACCTTTGCGGTGTCGGTTGCTCGGTACGCCGCATCAGCACCGCGACCGCATAGGTTCGCCCATCGGGTGCCGTGATCAGGCCAACATCATTGATGCCAATCGCAGAGCCGCGAAAATCCTGACCAGTCCCGGTCTTGTGGGCAATCGACCAACCGGCTGGAAGCCCGCCTTTCAGACGCCTTGGCCCCGTCGTCGCCTTGGCCATGGTCGCCAGCATTGTCTGTGTGGAACTATCAGAGAGTAACTCGCCGCGGTGAAGCGCGGCCAGGGCTGTAACGATGCCAATCGGGCTGGCCCCATCATACGGGTTGCTCAGATAGGCCTCCATAGCTGCGTCTCGCGTCTCGCGGGGTAGGGCGGCGCGTGCAGCCTCGAAGGCACCATAGGGCGACAACTCTTGGCTCCAAGTCAGACCCGTGATCCGCGCCTGCAGGTGCTTCTCGTCTTCAGCAAGGGCAATGCCTTTGAGCGCCTTGCGGGTCAGCATGTCGTGGATCGCGGCAGGACCGCCCACCAAGCCCATCAGCTTGTCATTGGCGGCGTTGTCGCTGCCGATCAAGGCGCGGCGCATCAAATTGGCCACCGTCGTCTCATAGCCCGCATCAGTGATCTGGTGGGAAATCGGCTGATTGAACACGCTGCGATCATCGGGCCACAGCATCACGCTCTGGTCCAGGCTCATCTTGCCCTGATCAATGGCGTCTAGCGCCGTCATCGCGACCCAGAGCTTTGACACGCTTTGCTGGGGGAAGGGGCTGTCACCTTTTACCGAGGCGACCCAGCCCGTCGTGACATCACTGACCGCCACGCCGACCGATTCGCCATAGTCTGCAGCTAACTCGTCCAAGCGCGCCTGGAGCTGCACCGGTGCTGGCGGCAAGGGGCGCTCGACGGTCTGGCGAATGATTAGGACAGGCGCGGGTTGCACTAGCGACGTCGTAACAATCCGCGGGGTGGCTCTGGCCACGGGAATTTGAGTGGCGACAACAGCGGCAAGCGTCAAGCTCATCAAGGTCGCCAAAGGCCATCGGCGATCAAAGACCAGTAGGGCTCCGCCAATGGTCGAATCGCGCAGGCGTTCGGGAAACCGTCTCTGCCAATGCGCCAGCGCGGTTGGGCGGGTCCTTATCCAGCGTGCTAGGCCCGCCTTGGCGTTCCCAAGCTCAACGCAAAGGGCCCAACCCGCATCGGCGAGACCCCAGAACACCCGGCTTCCAGCGCGCAGCGCAAAGACCTGCGGGGAAATGTCCTCCCAGGCCGAAATCTCAAT
>JANLPX010000377.1:0-3587 GCA_031367485.1 Alphaproteobacteria bacterium
GTCTCACGGGCCCGCGCCACCCTGGTGGTCCTGATGGGTAAGCGGTCAAATAACCGCGTGTCCATGCCAGCCACCGGGATTGTTGATCGGTTGATATCGGATGCTGATCGCCTGTCTGGCTCTGGGGCGACACCAAATTGAGTCTCGATCAGGGCGCGATGGCCTCACTCACACATGCTGAATTGCTGGTCGAAAACAGTCGGCTGCAGCGCGAGATCGAACATCGCGTTCGCAACACGCTGCAAGTCGTATCCTCACTGATTGATGTGACTTCCCGCTCGGTAGGCGTTCGTTCGGCTCTTACCGTCTTAGAGGTTCTGCGTGTCCGGGTGACGGCCATGATCATGGTCTATCAAACCCTTGATGACGCGCCTCATCGGGCGACCGTGAATATGGAGGAAACTTTCAAGGCCTTGGTCCTTCACGTTGCCGAAAGCAGAGTGTTTGGTACGCCGCTGCAGGTCGTCAATGTGCACGCCAAAGAAGTCAGCTTGCCGCTGGATGACGCCATCCCGTTAGCCCTGTTAGTGGTGGAGGTGCTGTTGGCGACCGTGGCAGATCTTGATGCGGTTGTTGCATCCCCGGCTGTGAGCATTGGCCTGACGAGCGATGGTGATCATGTGAACTTGCGGATGGATATCGCCGGCGGGCGAAATGGCGTGGGTGACCGGGTCTGGAGTGAATCGATCCGAGTCATGATTGATGCCCTGGCCCGACAGCTTGGAGGTCCCCTCGACATCCACACTGAAAGGGACGCCATAACCGCAGTGGCTATAAGGTTTCCGTTGCGAGATATCCGCGCCAAGTCCGTTCAGACCCTAGCTAACTAAGCTCAGCTCTGACCAAACGAAAACCACCCCACGGTGTTGCCGTGAGGTGGGCGTCATATCCGAGGACGGATCAGGTCAGCGAAGGTTGCGCCCGCGCGCGCCGAACACAGCGCTAAGTACAAACAGCACCAACGCCAGGACGAATACGACCTTGGCAAAGCTGAAGGAAAGCGACGCGATCGCGCCGAACCCAACTAGGCCGGAGAGCACGGCGATAACGAGAAATACAGCGGCCCAATAGAACATGTGTGGGAATCCCAATTATGGATGAAAGTCTAGCCAGAAGGCGGCTAGTTCGGTTTGGACTCTGTTTTGTTGGCGATATCTGACATTTTCTGATCGACGTTATTTCCGGTATCCCGCGCGGCGCTGCCCACGGAGCGCACGGCGTCGGCTGCGGCACCCTGGGTCTCGGATTTCGTCGCGCTGATCTGGTTATCAACTGCAGCGCCAGCATTCGCGAAGGAGCCTGACTCACGGGCGAAATAGGCGGTGGCGGCCATGGCGATCACGCCGCCAATAACGATGCCGAGCAAGAGGTGGGAATTACCCTGATGGCGAAGTGCATGATCGTGATCAGCATTAATCCTTGCACGGATTATCCGCTCATCTCGTTCGGTTGCGGGATCAAGAAGCACAGCTTCGCGCGTCGAAATCGGGTCGAACCGGTCTGACATGGTTATTCTCCTTCAGTCGGCCGAATGGCTGGCCTGTGACACCAACTCAGGCTCTCTGGTTTTGGTTCCGAAGGGTTGGTTTCGGTTCCAAGGACACGACATTTAAGCGCGCGGTTTCAGGTGAAAGATGAGGTCGGCTCTGCGCCGCATCGGGCGCATTTTGCCCGTTGAGGTCATCGCGCCCTGTTCACCCTGATCGGCCGCCTGAAAGGTGACCTGGCCAAAGCCGTACCTCGCGAGGGCACCCGTGACGCTATCGCTACGGCGCTGCGCCAAGATATGGTTGGCGTCTGGATCACCCGGCGCATCTGCCAAGCCCAAGACATCTACGGATGTAACCTCACAGCCTGACATACTCCCGACCTGGGCCTTCAAAAGCTGTCGCGCTTCACGGCTTAGATTTGAGGAGCGTGGTTGGAAGTAGATGCCAAATGCGACGTCGCCGCATTGTGCGTTGACCGCCGAGCCTGCGTCAGGCCGTGGGGCCAAGGCCGCGCACCCAGTGAGGCTGAATACGCAGCTCATCAACAAAATTGTCGCTTGAGAACGCATGGTCCGGTTGCCTCATGGGTGGTCGCGGCTCGACGGTGCCAGTGGGCGTCGAGGCTAGGGTTTGTTAGATTTTGCCAGCTTGTCCTGTGCTTTGCCGACCGCTTTTTGGACGGTGCCGACAGCGTTTTCGAGGGCACCCTCAGCGCGTAATTTGTTGTTGCCGGTGAGGCCGCCAGCCACGTCTTTAATCTTACCGGACACCGCGCGCGCGGTACCTTCGAGTTTGTTCTTGTTCATCTCATTATCTCCAATGAGGTTTGAGGTCTCAAAGACCAACGCCCGTTTCGAAATCGGGTTCCGGGGAGTTTCCGGCCGGTTTGGTTTCTGGCGAATGCGCGATCCATTGATCGCCAAGCGAGCTCAAGGTAGCGTGAGATTAACCTTGGGGGAGATGGCCATGCAAAGCCTGTCGCCGTTGCGTGTGGGGACTGTGGTCCTGATTATGGTCCTGGTCGGGATGGCCGGGTGCGGCAAGGCCAAGACAGAGGCGTCGGGCGATCCCAAAAATGCGTCGTCTGGCAACAAGCCTGGGCTGAGCCCTGATCAATATGCGCAGGGCTTGATGGCGCATCAGAACGAACTGGCGGTTCAGGGATTTTCGGTGAAGGTGCCGATGGATTGTTACAAAACCACCGACCAAGCGGCGAACTGGGCCATCAAATGCCGCACGATCTTGAACGACGCCAAGCGCGGTGGAGCGCCCGGCGTGGTGGACGTACAGCTATATGATCATGACGTGACCTTCACCGACGAGATCTCGCCGGTGAAGCAGAAAATCGTCGACATGCAGGGGCGGGACGACTCGCTGATCAACTACAAGCCGGACCTCTACAGCCAGGATAAACAGGGCAAAGAGACAGCAATCCAAGCCACCTGCCATCAGGTTCAGGGGACCAAGAACAGCCCAGTCTATTGCGGCATGCTGGTCAACCCCAGGGTATTCGTAGTCAGCGGCACGGTGCCGGCCGAGGCCTCGACCCGCAATATCGTGATCAGCGGTGAAGGTGCCGACGACAGCCAAAGCGCCAGCCGCGATCTGCACCATGCCAGCGACCTGGCGCTGTTTGGGTTGGCAATGGTGGGGTCGGTGAAATAGTCGCCCGGTTCTGATGATCAGCGAACGCCATGGCAGAGATTGCGGTTTTTCATCGCTGAAAGCCTTGTAAGCCGAAAGGCCCATCCTAACTGAGTAAGGCGGGCCGGGCCCCTCTGACGATCATGGTGATCGTGATGTCGGACCGCATCGAGAGTGCTCGATGCTGGGTCCATGGGTAAATCCACCTTGCAGGCAGGCACCTCGAAACGAGGAGCTGAAACTTGAGTCCCATTGTTTCCACGATGCTTCACCCCACGGCGCGGAGCCTGCGCCGCGCGCGCTTCGTTCGCGCCCAAGTCCGCCCAACCGCAACCTGGCCGAAAGCCTCACTTATCAGCGAGATCACAACCATGCCCCGCCCCCAGCCCACCGTCAGTGCCATCAGTCTGCGTCGAGCCGCCTGGACGCCCGGCGATGAGGTGCAACTCAATG
>JANLPX010000386.1:0-6307 GCA_031367485.1 Alphaproteobacteria bacterium
TTCCCGGCCACCCACTCCAAGGCCAGCACGATATCCAGCATCCCGGCGATGCCTGACTGGGCGTAGTCCGGGCCAAAGGCCTCTCCCAGGTGCAGATAGCCGAACACATTGAGCCGGTGATTGATCGAAACAGTCACCACATCGCCCTTACGGGCGAGGTTGCCGCCGTCATACATCGCCGCGCCGCCCGAACCATTGGCAAAGCCACCGCCGTGCAGCCAGACCATGACCGGGCGCTTGGCGCGATCTAAGCCCGGCGTCCAGACGTTGAGGAACAGGCAATCCTCTGATGACGCCGGTTCGCCCGGGGCCGGCGGATCTCCTGCCGATGATCCCCGCTCACCAGGGGCCATGCCCGACTGGATTGCCGGTGCGCCATAGCTGATGGCGTCAGCGGGGCTAGCCCAAGCCACCGGTCTCTGAGGCGGTTTGAACCGCAGTGACCCTGTCGGAGACACCCCGTAGCGCAGGCCCTTGAAGACGCTCAGCCTGTCCTCTTCATAGCCACACACCGGACCGTTTGAGGTCGCCACTGTGGCGCTCCTTACCAAGGCTATTGAGGTGAAATCGTCCGCCATCCTGGTGTCCTCCGGTTTCAGTGGCCTCTGCCGGGCCATCGCCTCGAAACCTTCCACCCGCAAGGCTTGCCTTGCAAGCCCGTGCCTATCGGCGGAGTGCTGGGGGGTGGGCGGTCGGGTCAAGCCGGGCCAAGGCCCCGACACCCGTGCCACCAGACCCACCCCCTGACACTAGCCGGTCTAACCGCGCCCGCTGAACCCGAAAATCCGCCAACTCCGCCCCCGCCAAGACCGTGCCTTGCGGCACCCTCGCGCTGGTCGGATCTATGCGGAGCCCCTTTTGCCAGATCTCATAGTGCAGGTGCGCCCCGGTAGACATCCCGGTTGATCCCACATAGGCGACCAGCTGGCCCTGCCGAACTCGCTGGCCGGGCTTCAGACCCTTGGCATAACGCGACAGGTGGGCGTAGCCGGTCTCCCAGCCATTGCCGTGGCTGATCCTCAGCCAGTTGCCGTAACCGGCCCAACGCTTGGCCTCGACCACCACTCCGTCACCCGCCGCCAGCACCGGCGTGCCAATGCCAGCCCCAAAATCGATACCCTGATGCATGCGATTGAAGCCCAGGATCGGGTGATGCCGCATGCCAAAGCCCGAGGTCATGTTAGCCCCGTCAACGGGGGTCCGCAGCAGGAAGCCTTTGATATTTTTACCGGTTTCATCAAAGTATTCGACGCCGGACGCGCGCTCGAACCGGTAAAACTTGTTGCCCTTGATCTGGGCGAACTCCAGGTCGCCGGTTTGTACCGTTCGACCGTTCTCAGTGACATCGCGATCAAAGACTAACTGAAACGGGTCCCCGGGTTTCAGGTCGCGATCAAAGTCGATCTTGTGCGAAAACAGCTTCACCAGCTGGGCGCTGATGGCGGCGTCGGCCCCCAGCTTGGCCACGCTCTCGTAGAGCGAACCATGGATTTCGCCCTGGGCCACAGACTGTTCAGCGCGCACCTGCTCCTCCAGTTCTCGCAGTCGCAAGGCACCATCGAAGGTCCGCGATAGGGTGACAACTGTCGTCGGATTGGTGCGCATGGACAGCCCGATCAGTCGCGCCGGACCTTGATGCGCCTGCGGCGCCGCCACGGCGGCATCAAGCACCAAACCTGCCTTGATATTGACGGTGTCCATAGCTGCGCCTAGCGCCCGCACCGCTTGGCGCGCCTCGTTTCCGCTAATACCCGACCGGGTCACCGCGGTTTCCAGGGTCTCGCCGCTTCGAACCTCAATTTCCATTGTGCGGGGCCGCCCATAACCCGCCTGCATTTCGGCAGAGATGAACGCTGCGTGTTGCCAGGCGTTGCGTGTCTTGGCATCCAAGACAGGCGCGTCAGGCGTCAGCAGGACAGCGGCAAGTTTCCAGACGGCTATACCGCCAGCCAGACCGAGCGCGAGGATCAAACCATAGCGCCGCTTCTGCACCCGTGGATCAAACCCGTTCGTTGCCTGTCGTATCGGCACCACGTTGCTTCCAAATCCCGAACTAGATCAGATCAAGGACCCGGTCGGCGGGTCGGCAAAGGGCCGCGCCCTTCACGGTCACGACAATAGGGCGATTCACCAAAATTGGGTTATAGACCATGGCAGCGATCAGTTGGTCGCTGCTGATGTCTTGGGCGGTGAGACCATCGGCCTCTGCCCGCGTCCCCATCACCCGCAAGACATCTCGGGGCGTGACCGCCATCCTGGCGAACAAATCAACCAGCTGTGGCTTGGTCCACCCCACCTTCAGGTATTCCACGACCGTCGGTTCGAACCCCTTGTCGCGCAACAGAGCCAAGGTGTTGCGTGAGGTGCCACAGGCCGGGTTATGATAGATGACGATGCTGCTCATGAGCCTCGTTCTAACCGCCAAGGCTCACCACGAAAACTGTTTCGTACCGGTCACAATCGTCGTGTCGGAGCGATCAAAGGCCATCACCAAGGCATCTCGCTTGGGAAGTGGCTTGGCGTCCCTTGGCCAAGCTGCGCCCTGAAGCGTGTACCTTACCTCCATCTGACCCGAACCTTCGGCCCAGAAGTCTATAGCGGTGCCCTGGGGAGACGCACTGAACCGCAGCTTGCTCCACTGATTGGCCTTGTCGAACAGCTGAACCGGCCGTCCGTCAATGCGGGTATCGTGCAGTTTGCTCTTGGACTGGATGTCCAACCCAAAGTCATCAGAGCCAGTGGGCGGCATGATCGTGAGCCGCAGGCCTCCGTCGCTCAATCGGCTCAGAGCCAGACTAGGCGCGGCCACCGCGACGGGATTGGCCGGTGCTGACCACACCTTGGCACCCTTCCACATCGGGTTTGGCACACGGTTGATGACGCCGCCGTCGGCGCTCAGCACCGCGCGTGACCAGGGATCGAGCTCAGGCGTCATGGCAATGCGCGTCTGGGTGCCGGTATCCATGTCCTGCAGATAATAGACCATGGTCGCTTGCGGAAAACGCGGGGTCCAGGGCGGCTTAGTATGGATCCAGGCGACCGTGCCGAACCCGGCCAATAGCAAAGCCAAGGCGACAAACCGTCGGAAGTGGTCGGACCCGTGGGCCAGGGGCCACAGTAACAAGGCCGCCAGCAGGCTGAACAGAGCCAGAAGCTCGACCAGATCTAGACCCAAGAACATACCGTGTGCGAAGCCTAGCAGCCAAGCCACGCCGGCGACCGCGACACCGCAGATCACCAAACTGCCCCAGCCTGCTCGCCGGGTTCCCATGGCGGTCATAGCCGCAAGGGTGGCGGCGGCGAACAGCGGCCAAGCCATCATGAAGGCGGTGGGTGCCGCAAACACCTGAGCCAGGATGGCCAAGATCAGCCCTACGCCCAGTAGTCCGGCCCAACTGCCCGAAGCGTCGCTTGATCGGCGGAAGACCCAAAACGCTATGGCCGCTGCCACCAAGCCGATCCCCAAGCCCGGCAAATCAAATCCGAAAGCCGAACAGGCCCCGCCGGCAGCCAGGGCTAAGATGGCGGCCTGCGGCGCGACCCGCCCGCGACTGGCCAAGCTGGCCACATAGAGCAGCGCCCCGATCCCGATCAGCAGCAGCGCGATTTCCCAGGTCGTGACCTGAGCCAGCAGCGTGCGCTGTTCGATGAACCCCATGGCGACCCCGGTCGCCCGGCGCGCTAGGCGAAAAAGCACCGCCGTCGTCAGGACCAAATAGAGGGCCAGGCCGACGCCACGGCTGATGTCGGCCCACGCCAGATCATTTCGCGCCCGCGCCCGCCGCACGCCGACAACCGTCAAACCAGCCGCCGCGATCAAGAGCAACCAACCCAAGAGCGGCGGGTAGGCGAGCACTTGAGAACCGAAGGTGTTGGAATAGACCAGACTTGGCGATGTCCCGGGCAGGGCCTGACCAAACGCCAAGGGCCGCGCCACCGCCAACACCTGATCGCCCATGTGCTGCAGGCTACCTTGCTCCAAATTCGCGCTGGTCGAGGTGGGCGAGTGATAGTCAAATTGGCGACCGATAAAGGCATAGTTCAGGCCTGGAATCTTGGCCGCGTTGGAGACTGTGAAGTCGGTGTCATTGGGCATGTGCTCATAGAGGAAAACCGCCAGCGAAGACGATTGAGGTCTGACGGCGGTCTTGGCAAACAGGTCGATGACCTGACCGTTCTGCGGCCCGGTTTGGAACATCTGGGTCTGACCGCCCCCGCCCCGGGTCTCCATATTGACGACGAACCCGATATGTTTGGCCAGCGGGTTGTCGTCGAAGAAAGCCTGTGCACCTAATAGCCCCACTTCCTCACCGTCTGTGATCAGCAAGACCACGTCGCGGGCCGGTGTGCCTTGGAGTTTCAGCGCCCGAATTATCTCCAGGGCCGCGCTGACTCCGGCGGCGTCATCGGCGGCCCCCGGCGATGCCGGCACGCTGTCATAGTGGGCCATCAGCGCCAGTGCTGGGGCGCTGCGATCGCGGCCGGGCCAGATGCCGATGATGTTCTCCACTGTCGCGCTGACGACAAACGGATCCTTGGAGCGCTCGGCGCGCTTTGCTACCTGGGTCTTCTGGACCTGTGGCGACAGGCCAAGTGCGGCCATTCGGCTGATGATGTAGTCCCGGCTGGCTCTATTTTCGATGGACCCGACGGGGTGGGCAACAGTGGCTATGGCGCGATCATCGACCACCGCTCGCGCCGCCGAAAAGGCCGACCCTGGGCTATTGGCCGCTGTGGGATTAGGCGTTCGGCTCGACCAGTGCGCAAGGGCGACGGCACCAATCAAGGCCAGCCACAGCGCCAAACCTCTCAACATCGCCGTCCTCCCCGAACTGACTTTGAAGGCCAGACTACGCCCTCGGGAGGCAGACACAAGATATAGTTACGGTGACACTGTATAAAATAGATTCACCGCATATCTCGTGACCGTAACGACACCGTAACGAGTCACTCCTCCCGAACCACCGTCTTCGGCCCGCGCTTGCCCGCCGCCAAACCGCGCCCAGTCTGAACCTCCAGAGCCTTGACCCAGTCCGCTGCCCCCACCGGCCGCCCGGTGGTCCGAGACCTCAGCAGCGCCCGCGTGGCGACCTCGTCCTCCGCCCCCTTCAACAACCTGGCAAAGTCTTGGGCGCGGGCCAGGATCGGTGCCGTCATAACAATGCCATCGTCTGCCCCGGCCAGATGCGCTCGGGTGCTGGCCCACTTCCAGTCTCGCGCCCGCTTGACCATGCCACCTGCCACCGGGTTCATGGCGATATAACGAGCCGCCGCGATCAGGTGGCGCTCATCCATCGGCGTGGAGCTAAACCTCCCCTGCCACAGGTGTCCGGTAAGCTTTAATCGGCTGTGGATACGGGCGCTGTAGCGCCGATGGGCCTCGGCAAAGGTGGCGCGCAGACCGTCAGGGTGGCTCGGCGTCATGATGAAATGCACGTGATTGGGCATCAGGCAATAGGCCCAAATCTCCGTGCCTGACGCCTTGGCCGCGCTGGTGACCAGATCGAGATAAGCGCGGTAGTCACCATCATTAAAGAAAACCGCCTCCCGGTGATTTCCGCGCTGAGTGACGTGGTGCGGAAGACCGGGAACGACGACGCGGGCTAGTCTGGCCATGAGGTGCCTCCGGAGTGGGAGTCGGAAGCTAGCGCAGGTGTTGAGTTTCGTACAGTGTCACCGTAACTTGCGTAACTTCGTAACTTGATTGATAGATTGGTGGGAGCCTAACGCGCAATAAGGGTTTCACGGTAAAATCCGATACGTATCCGCACGCTCAATCTGCCCCAAAGCTTCGAAGTACGCTGATCGGCATTTCGATCAAAAATCTGGCGGGTTGGCCTGCCCTAGGAATAGTAACAGTCGCCTCCAACTGCCGCGCAAGCGCAGTGATAAGCTTAAAGCCAAGGCTGGCCGAGGTATCGTTTTGCGAAAGTGGCATCCCCGAGCCGTTATCCTCGACAGTCAGCACAAGTGCCTCGGCATGCCTCTCTAGCGTAACGCCGATGATTGTCGCACCGGCCTCGCTGCCATGCTTGAACGCATTTGTGACCAGCTCGTTGGTAATAAGCGACAGTGACATCGCATACTCGGCTGGCAGGTTCACCGAAACGGCACTGCAATTGAGGGTTAGACCGCGCCCGCGCATGGATTTTCCAAGATCGGCGAACATTTGTTCCAGATATTCGCCAAACGCGACGAGGCCCACATGGTGGCTCTTGTGCAGCCGTTCATGGACGCGGGCGACGGCGATCACCCGATCGGCCGCCTCAGCAAGCGCCGAGCGTGTCTCCTCTGATTCAGAGGCCCC
>JANLPX010000391.1:0-4069 GCA_031367485.1 Alphaproteobacteria bacterium
GGCCACGTAAGGCTGGAAAAGTTGATCCCAGGCCTCGCCGAACTTGGCCGTCACCGGATTTCAACCACGGCATCGACCTCAACCGCAAAATTCATCGGTAGCTTAAAAACCCCGACGGCCGATCGGGCATGCTTTCCTGCATCCCCAAAGGCCAAGACCATAATGTCTGATGCCCCGTTGATGACTTGCGGAATGTCATAGAATTCGGGGCCAGCCTGGACAAAGCCCCCGAGCTTCACCACCCGAACCAACCGGTCTAGATCGCCGTCACAGGCTGCATGAATTTGGGCAATGAGGTTGATCCCACAGAGCCTAGCCCCCGCCTTGGCTTGGTCAAGACTCACGTCTATTCCGACTGTGCCCTTTACACCACCTAAGGCATCAACCGAGACCTGACCCGAGATATGGACGAGATTGCCGGTCCGAACGAAGGGCACATAATTGGCAACGGGAGCAGTGGGCGTTGGGAGCGTGATCCCGGCGGCTTTCAGACGATCTTCGGCATTGGACATACCTCAGGTCTAAACCTCATCGCCCTAAGAGAAAAGGCCTGGGCCGTTACCGGACCAGGCCTTCTTTAATAGCACCCCAATACGCAGGTGCCCTCGGGAAGAGAGACTAGCGAGCGGCCTGAAGGCGCTCAACGGTGGCTGTGACCCGCTCGTTCAGAGGCTTGAAGCTCTCTTTCATGGCGGCGGTCATGATTTCTGACGCCTTGGTCATCTGCGCCATGTAGCCTTCATAGGCAGACTTGGCGAAGCTGGATTGGATTTCGAAGGCTTCTTGGACGCTCTTGACGCCCGACAACGACTTGGCGGCAGCAATTTGGCTTTCTAGAGCGGCTTTCGAATAGGTCATGGTTTCAGCGCTGAGCGCTTCAATACCCTTCGCAGCTGCGGTAACCGAAGCGACCACGGCCTCCAGGTTCTTCTTCGAATGCGCATTCATGTCATTCACGCCCGCCAATGATTTTTCGATCACGTCCTTAAATGCGGTGTTGCCGGCCGTGGTGAACTGTTCGACGGTAGACTTTGTAGCGGTAACCATAGCATCAGACTCCTGATTGGGGTTCGCGGCATGCGCCGCTGGGCAACGGGGCGTTACTTCGCCTGAATTCCACCGCTGAGTCTCATGTTGCAGTGCGGTAGTCAAGCAAAAATGGTGCGGTGCACAATCGCCTCTCGGGAGAAAAAAGGCAGGCGGCGCGGGCCTGTGACAAATCGCTCGTAAGACTTATGTTTACCTTCGCGCAAGACACTGACTGTCATGCTACAGTCTTGAAGTGTCGATTTTTGTCGATCCACCCTTGTTCCGACGGACGAACCTCATGATCGAGCGCGCCCGCCTTTTGTTCGCTGCTTTTGCTGTCGCCTTGCTTTCGGCGGTTGCCGCGCTCAGCGCGCCTGCTCAGGCAGGGATTCCATTTCTTCAGTCGCCCGCTTCCCAGATGCGATATGCCGCGATCGTGGTGGACGCACAAAGCGGTGAAGTCCTCTATGCAAAGCGCGCCGACAGCCAGCGATATCCGGCGTCCATTACCAAGGTGATGACCCTCTACCTAACATTTGAGGCGCTCTCGAATGGAAGCCTGCAACCCGACGACATGGTGACAATCTCGCCGCGCGCAGCGTCCCAAGGGCCAACTAAGTTAGGTCTGCCAGTTGGGGATAGCTTGACGGTTTCAGAGGCCATGCAGGCCCTTGCGATAAAATCTGCCAATGACGTTGCCGTTGCGCTCGCTGAGAGGCTCGGCGGAAGCGAGCCGCGCTTTGCCGCCATGATGACCTTGCGCGCCCAAGATTTGGGGATGACCAATACGCACTACGTTAACGCCTCTGGGTTGCCTGACAGCCGACAGGTATCGACGGCCAGGGACATCGCGATCCTATCACGCGCCGTGATGCGGGACTTCCCTCAGTATTATCGACTGTTCAGCCAAGAGTCCTTCACCTTCAGAGGGGTGACGATGAACAACCACAATGGGCTATTGGGTCGGATGCCAGGTGTAGACGGCTTAAAAACTGGCTTCACCAATGCCTCGGGCTACAATCTCGCTGTCTCAGCCGTGCGCGATGATCGCCGACTGATTGCGGTGGTACTAGGCGGGCCGTCAAACGCCGCGCGTGATCGCAACGCACAGGACCTATTGCTGACTGGTTTTGATGTGATGTCCCGTAGAACGCGCGGCGAAGTCATCACGGTCGCTCAAAACATGTTCGAGCCAGAACCCGCAGCCTTGGTCATGCATGCTTCCGTCGAGCAGGGCGATCGGGATCAAGCGCTGCCTAGGGCGTTTTTCACTTCTGCACCCTTGCCGCCTAAGGCATCGCGAATTGCCATCGTGGACCCGAAGTCGACGAAACTGAGATCTGGTAAGTCCGCCGACGGGCGTTGGGTCGTACAAGTCGGCGCGTTCAAGTCCAAGTCGGAGGCTCGGGCCCAATTGGCGATGATCGAGCGCCGGTTCCAAGAGCCCTTTGCTGACGCCCAACAGCGGATTGCAGCGCCGGTGGGTGGCAACTGGCGCGCCCAATTCAAGGGTTTCAGCGAAGGTGCGGCGCGACAGGCTTGCTCGACGCTCAAGTCCAAGAAGCAGCCTTGTATGATCGTTAGTCCCGACTAGGATTTCTTGAGCAATCGGTCTCTGGCGGCATTCAACTGCGCGGCCAATCCGTGGGTTCCACCTTTATCCGGATGAGCCCTTTGCATAAGTCGAGCATAAGCGTTTTGAATATCCTGCGGCGTGGCATCGACGTTGACACCCAGAATAGACCGCGCCTCGTTGTCACCAACGTCGAGGGTTTGGCTGGGTGCGCTAGGCAACCAAGATAGGCGGGCCGTCGAGGCCAACCAAAGGCCGACAATGACCAACAGGACGGTTCGGCTCCATTCGCCGCGAAGTCCCACAAATGCCGCCGCCGCAAAGGCAGCTACCGCAAGAGCTCCAGCCACAAGTCGCCATTCTCGGCGTTTTAGGAGAGGCCTTTTCGCGCGCCCAGCCCAAACAAACGCCGTAAGGAGCGCGCAACCTAGCGCCAGATAAAGCACTACTGAGCCGCTAGCTGATCGTGAATTCCCGAATCCGAGAAGCCAAGACTGGCCATCAGCGCCCTCAATTCCTGACGCGCAGCAACATGCTGCAGGCTCATAGCCACAGGCCTTATGGTGGGAGACAGGTCGGCCACCGTCAGCCCGAACGGAAAGAGTTCACGATAGATCACTCGATCACGTAACCCCGGACCTACTCGAAACCCCACGCGGCGGGAAAGGGCCTGGACCCGTTCGTCGACCCGGCGCCTGTTTCGGGCCTCTGTCGGGGCGAGGCGATTGCGAAGCACGACCCAGTCTATGGTTTGACCCGTGGTCACGGCGCGTGTCTTGCGGCTGTTCCAGACGGTCTCGGAGTATAGGCTCGGGCGCTTCAGCTCGAGGGACACCGGATCGACCACACCGAGCGTGTCAAAGTCCACAAAGCTATCGTTCATAGGCGTTACGATGAGGTCAGCACGACCGTGAGCAGCTCGGCTCATGGCGGTATCGGCACCCGGCGTATCTATCAAAATGAAGTCAGAGTCCTCAGCGGCGGCAAACACCTCGTCGAACCGCCTGAGTGCCTCATCGTCCGGTGCCTTGGACAGAGCAGCCTCCAGCGGATGTTCTGATGGCATAGGGGCAACTTGCCCTGCTGCAGCCAACCAGGCGCGCCTATGTGCGAAGAAGTGGCCCATAGACTGTTGGCGGAGGTCGAGATCCAAAACTGACAATCGCGCACCACTATGCATCAGCGCGGTAGCAACATGGATGGCGAGAGTCGATTTGCCCGCCCCACCCTTTTCATTGCCAACCACAATCACCTTGGGCACGGCCATACAGTCCACTCCACAATTCCACGGCGAGCAGGCTGCCGATTCGTCTGGGCACCCTGTGCCTCAGCCGCCATGAGCGTCAACGCATCTCAGCTTCCCACCTGTGGACGGATGGACGCAGGGTGATACCACCACCATATAGCTCTGGTGTTACAGGAGACCCGAATGACCGAGCTGATCACCACAAGGAAGGTTTCAGGCCT
>JANLPX010000407.1:0-2348 GCA_031367485.1 Alphaproteobacteria bacterium
CGGTCAAGCTGAGCCATGCTAAGAGCAGCGTTCCCAAGACGATTACCATGAAGTGCCCAGGCGCTCAGCGATTATGTTGAACTGTACCGTGAGCAGATTGTGGCATTTTGTGGGAAATACTACGCCAACAATTTGGCCAGACTTTGAGCAAAGGTTCGATTATTTCAAGTTAATATCGGACTATATATTCCTACTTCCCGATATCAATTGGAAATTCTCAAATATTCCAACCATTTGTCGCTGCAAATAGGCCAATTTGTGAATTTCTTGGAACTCATTTCGGCTCCTGTTGTTGTGATGCTATGTCCCCTTATGGAGATCTAGCAATGACTGTAGCCACCAACACTGTCGGGCGTCAAAAAGTAAGCTCTTTGAATTTTGAGCGAAATGCAGCGCCCGAACCAGAAATTACGCCCTTTACGCCGATCTATGCGCGCAAGCCGACCCGACGTGCGGGTTTGCCACCCGCAGCATGGATGCTGGTACCGACCCTCTTGCTCGCCGCAGGTTTGACGACGCTTGTGTTGACCAATCCACGGAGCACACCTGCAGATCAGGCCTCTATGTCGCAACCCAATACGCCTGAAACGCCCAAGCCTGCACTAGCGATGCCGCGCGTGGCTTCCACCCCATTGGACGTGTCACCGGCGAGAACGTTACCCACCGCCGAAGTTTCCAAGGTGGTGCCTGTCATCGCCCCGCTGCGCAGAGCCGCAACCTCTGCGTCGCGTTTGGCACCACCCGTAACGATGAAGCCTGCGGCAGTATTACCGCAAGCGCCGATGGCCTATGACGGAAACGCGGCGGCACCTGTCCAGAACACCGTCACCGTGCCTCCGGAGGTTCCAAGTCAACCCGTTGATCCAGCGCCAGACGCGATTCCGGCACCATTGCCGACGCCGGAGATTACCACCGAACCAAAGATGTAGTGCGGTTCAACTGAAGCAGCTCCGCCTCCGGGCGGGGCTGTTTTCTATGTCTGGTTAGTCCGCGTGGACATCCAAACCCATGGCAGTCAGCAAACGGTATTGCTGATCAGCATCGACCTTCATGTCTTGGACAGTGGCCAATTTGGTTAGATCCAGGCCGCTGACCTCCGCCCCGCGCAGGTCGGCCTTGGCCAACTTGGCTCCGGTAGTCAGGGCTTGAAACAAATCGGACTTTCGCAGATCGCAACCCTCCAGATCAGCGTCGCGCAGATCAGCCTCACGGAACGAGCACTGGCTGAAGTTCCCGCCCGGCACACGAACCTCCGCCAGATCAGCCAGTTCCAGATTGCAGGCGCTAAAGGTCGCAGCCCAACGCACCACATTACGACCAAAGGCCTGACCGAAGTCGGCCTTCAGAAAGTTCGCGCCGCGCAGGTTGCAGGTCTCGAAGACGGCATTGTACAGGCTGACGCGGTCAAATTTGGCGAAGGACAGGTTGGACTTGGCAAACCGCACACCCTCCATACGCCCGAACGCGAACTGGCAGCCCTGTTGGCCTTCGGACAGGACGCAGTCTTCAAAAACCGCCTCGCGCAGATCGGCCCCGGCGAACCGGCAGCGGATCAGGCGGCAGGTCTTGAACCGCGCGCCCTCCAGCACCGTGTTGGAGAATTGGACGTCTTCGAAGGTGCAGTCCTCGAAGACCGCGTCGGTGAGGTCGGCATCCGTGAAGTCGCGGTCGGAGAGGTCTGCGCCAGTGAGGGTCGTACCAGATTCCAGTTTCACGCTGCCCTTCCCCCTACCGCTCATTCCCACGAAAGCGGGAACCTAGGCGTTTTATCCTAAAGCCCGATTTGAACGAAAAAAGCCTGGGTCCCCGCTTTCGCGGGGATGCACGGGTTGGGGCTAGTCCCCGACCACCGGCACCTGGATCTCGCCGCCGCTGGCTC
Organism: Alphaproteobacteria bacterium; assembly: GCA_031367485.1. Taxonomy (GTDB): domain Bacteria; phylum Pseudomonadota; class Alphaproteobacteria; order Caulobacterales; family Caulobacteraceae; genus Phenylobacterium. The sequence continues at coordinate 1,880 of JANLPX010000407.1, forward strand.
GGAACTTCTCTGACATTTCGGCCATACCCACCACCGCCACATCGTTCTGACGAGCTGCCGTGTCGCGGATTTCGTGGCTGATCTTCATAGAACAGAATTTCGGCCCGCACATGGAGCAGAAGTGGGCGGTCTTAAACGCCTCCTTAGGCAAGCTCTCGTCGTGGTATTCGCGGGCGGTTTCCGGATCGAGGCCCAGATTGAACTGGTCCTCCCAACGAAACTCGAAGCGGGCGCGGCTGAGCGCATCATCCCAAGTGCGCGCGCCGGGATGGCCCTTGGCGAGGTCGGCGGCGTGGGCGGCGATCTTATAGGTGATCACGCCTTGCTTGACGTCCTCACGGTCGGGCAGGCCCAGATGCTCCTTGGGCGTCACATAGCAAAGCATGGCGCAGCCGAACCAGCCGATCATGGCCGCACCGATGCCGCTGGTAATGTGGTCATAGCCTGGCGCGATGTCGGTGGTCAGCGG
>JANLPX010000460.1:0-3427 GCA_031367485.1 Alphaproteobacteria bacterium
GGCTGCCGGTCGACCCGCAGGCGTGAGGCTTCTGTTCTCAGCTCACGGGCTGCCCGAGAAAATCGTTGAGGATGGCGACCCCTATCAGGCCCAAATTCAAGCGTCCTCGGCGGCCATCGCAGCCTTGCTCCCAGAGCTGCCGGACTGGAATGTTTGCTATCAAAGCCGGGTTGGACCGCTGAAATGGTTGGGCCCATCGACCGATCTTGAGATCCGGCGCGCCGGCGCAGAGGGCAAGGGGGTTCTGCTTTGTCCGGTTGCTTTTGTTTCTGATCACATCGAGACGTTAGTGGAGCTCGACCTTGAATATGCTGAGGTCGCACATGCCGTCGGCTGCACGCCCTATCTCCGCGCACCCGCGTTGGGCGTTGACGCAGACTTCATCGCAGCCCTGGCAAGTATTGTGAACAGCAGCCTGGCCCGGCCAGGCGGAACCTGCCCGGACGGCGAGTGGACCTGCCCGCCCGTTCACCTCAAGTGCCCGCGCTCAGTGATCAATAGGCAAGATGGAGCGGCGATATGAACCTCTACGACCTCGTGCGCGGCCTGCACATCCTGGCTGTCATCGCTTGGATGGCGGGCCTCCTGTATCTGCCGCGTCTGTTTGCCTATCATGCCGAAGCAAAGCCTGGATCGGAGATGGATAAGACGTTTCAGACCATGGAGCTCAAGCTTTACCGAATAATCATGGGCCCAGCGATGATCGCAGCTTTCCTACTGGGTCTTGGTCTGATCTGGATTGACGCGAACATGCGCGGCTGGGATTTTCTAACCAAGCCTTGGATGATCGTCAAACTGGCTGGGGTAGTGTTTCTGATCGGCTGGCATCACTTCCTAGGCACCGCCAGAAAGCACTTTGTGGCAGGCACAAACACGCGGTCTGGGCGATTCTGGCGCATGACCAATGAGCTGCCGTTCATAGCGGCTATTATTATGGTTTTGGCTGTTACCCTAGAATTCGGGAACTGAGCCCCAAACTGGGGCTACGAGGTAATATCTACCACGGTGCCCACCCCGTAATTGTGAGCTCTGGTGGCTTTCGCGGTCTGAGCGGCCAAGGCCTCAGCTTGGCGTGCGCGCTCCGCAGCGGCTCTGGCGGCCTCTTCACCTGATCGCTGAGGTGGGAGCGGAGATGGAGCATTGGTATGAGAAACTGAGGTCGGCACGATGAACCCTCCAGTCGGGATTGCGCAGATTTCCCTAACTTAGAGCTGTTCAGCTAAGCTCCAGTGAGCAAACGGCCTTAACCGGAGTTCATCGTGATGGACTTGACGGCGCGTCCCACCTGTGGTTCCGCTCATCTTATCACAACCTCCGGCTTGAAGTTGTGCCCCGCCTTTCCCCGACGCTGCGTACTCTGAACCAAAGAGACGTAAGTTGATCGGTCCCAAGACACACGGGCGACAACGCCCACAATTTAATCCCGCCAAACGTCCCGCGACCGTTCGTGTTCAGGGTCTGAGGCTTTGTATGAAGAGCTATTGATGCAAGACGAAACCCAGACCGACACGGATGTGATGGTCGAAGATACCGTCCTGGACAACCAAGTCGCTGATAGTGGCGATATCGGGGACGGGGACGAAGATGATCATTCGGAGGTCACCGCGGCTATCGCTGCGATGGGACTGACCCGGATGAGCCTTCAGGAACTGAAGGACAAATCGCCGGCTGACCTAATCTCCTTTGCAGAGACCCTGGAGATCGAAAACGCCAACTCGATGCGCAAGCAAGACATGATGTTTGCGATCTTGAAGGTGCTGGCCGAGGAGGGGGTCGAGATTTTCGGATCCGGGACCCTGGAAGTCGTCCAAGACGGGTTCGGGTTCCTACGGTCGCCAGAGGCCAACTACCTACCTGGCCCGGACGATATCTATGTGAGCCCTTCACAGATCCGTAAATTCGGCCTTCGAACCGGCGATACTGTGGACGGCGCTGTAAGGGCTCCGCGCGAGGGTGAGCGCTATTTCGCCCTGGTGAAGGTCGACCTGACCAATTTCGAAGATCCTGAGAACGTGCGCCACAAGGTACTTTTCGACAATCTGACGCCGTTATATCCCGACGAGCGCCTGAACATGGAGATCCAAGACCCCACCCTGAAGGATCGTTCAGGCCGGGTCATCGACATTGTTGCTCCGCTCGGCAAGGGTCAGCGGTGCCTGATCACTGCGCCGCCGCGGGTTGGTAAGACGGTAATGTTGCAAAATATCGCCAAATCGATCGAAACCAACCACCCCGAAATCTATCTGATTGTCCTGCTAATTGATGAGCGGCCAGAAGAAGTGACGGACATGCGCCGAACGGTTCGCGGTGAGGTGGTGTCTTCGACCTTCGATGAACCGGCGACACGCCACGTGCAGGTCGCTGAAATGGTGATCGAGAAGGCCAAGCGCTTGGTCGAGCACAAGCGGGACGTTGTGATCCTGCTGGACTCCGTGACGCGCCTGGGCCGGGCCTACAACACCGTCGTACCGTCTTCTGGTAAGGTGTTGACCGGCGGTGTTGACGCCAACGCCCTCCAGCGGCCTAAACGTTTCTTCGGCGCAGCCCGAAACATCGAGGAGGGTGGTTCTTTGACTATTATTGCCACCGCGCTGATCGATACGGGCAGTCGGATGGACGAGGTGATCTTCGAGGAGTTCAAGGGGACGGGTAACTCTGAGATCATTCTGGACCGCAAGGTTGCCGATAAGCGTATTTATCCGGCCATCGATGTCATCAAGTCGGGGACCCGAAAGGAAGAGCTCATTACGCCGAAAGACCAGCTGCAGAAGGGCTTCATCTTGCGGCGAATCCTCAATCCGATGGGCGCTCAGGACGCTATCGAGTTCCTGCTCGATAAGCTCAAGTCTTCGAAGAACAATGACGAGTTCTTCCAGTCTATGAACACCTAACTATTTGATAAAGCGGGTGTTTCACGTGAAACACCCGACTTCGATCTAGGGGATCAGTAGGCTGGCGCCGATGGTGTCGCGGCTCTCGAGCGCCTCATGGGCGGCCCTGGCGTCGGCGAGAGCAAAAGTCTGGCCGATGTCGATCTTCACCTGGCCTGAGGCAATAACCTCAAACAAGGCTGCGGCGCTGGCGTCCAGCTCGTCTGTAGTGGCGGCATAGTCAAACAGGGTCGGCCGAGTGAGATAGAGCGATCCCATGCGCGACAGGCGGCCGGGTTCGATGGCGGGTGCCGGGCCGGATGCGTTGCCATAGCTGACGAAGAGGCCCCGCCGCGCCAAACTACCAAGCGTACCCTCAAAGGTGGCCGCGCCCACCGAGTCATAGGCGACTGGAACGCCGAGGCCGCCAGTGATCTCACGCACTTCGGCGGCAACATCGCGGTCTCGGTAAAGGATCACATGGTCAGCGCCCAAGGCGGTAACCCGTTCAGCTTTGGCCTGCGATCCCACCGTGGCGATAACCGTGGCACCAAGGA
>JANLPX010000463.1:0-7123 GCA_031367485.1 Alphaproteobacteria bacterium
CGGCCTCGACAGTGTCGACGGTGGCGAAGGCGCGGACACCATCGTAACCACCACGGGCAACGACACCATCGCTGGCGGTGGCGGCGACGACACGGTCAATGCGGGCGGCGGTGCCAACACCATCACGCTGGGCGCGGGCAACGATATCGTGATCTCGGGTGCCGCAGCCGACAACATCGATGGCGGTAGCGAGAACGACACCATCACCGCAGGCGACGGGGCCAACATCATTGAGGGCGGCACCGGCAACGACACTGTCAGCAGCGGCGTCGACGGCGACATCATCTCGCTCAGCGACGGCAACGACACCCTGGTCGACACCGGCGGTGCCAACACGATCTCGGCCGGTGCAGGCGCGGACAATGTGACCACCGCCGCAGGCAATGACAGCATCACGCTGGGCGAAGGTGACGACACGCTGAACGACGCGGGCGGCACCAACGTCATCGACGGCGGCAACGGTGCCAATGTGATCACGGCGGGCGCCGGTTTTGTCAGCGACGGCGAGAAAGTCTCGGTCGTCGACCCGCGTCAGCTGACAACCTCTAAGCCCGGGAGCGCGGTTCGGTGAGGATCGATATCGCCGGGTTTGCCGTACGTAATTGGCAGTTTACCCTCGTTGCCTTCGGCCTGATGACCATGCTGGGCGTCAGCGCATTGCTGACCACGCCCCGCTCAGAAGACCCTCATTTTCCAATTCCAGTCATCACCGTCCGCGCGATCCTGCCCGGCGCCGAGCCCGCTGAAATGGAACAGCTTGTCGCCGATCCAATTGAGGACGCCCTCGACGGTCTGGACAATGTCGATGAGATCACCTCCACCAGCCTGGATGGCGCGGCGGTCGTTGCGGTGACCTTCGATTGGAGCGTCAATCCAGAACGCAAATACGACGAGGTTGTGCGCGAGGTGAATGCCCTAAGGGCCACCCTCCCCGCAGGCCTCACCGGTCTAGAGGTCCGTCGGGCCAGAACAACCGAGGTGGCTGTAGTTCAGGTCGCACTGGTCAGTGACCAACTCCCGATGCGCCGCCTGGAAAAACTAGCAGATACCCTCAGAGAACGGCTCGATCGCGCACCCGGCGTGCGTGAGGCGCGCTACTGGGGTGCCCCGGCCTCCGAGGTTCGGGTCGCCCTCGACCTCGGAAGATTGGCAGCCCTCCAACTCCCTGCAACGGCTGTCGCCGATGCCCTACGCGCAGCGGGTGCCGAAACGCCGCTCGGCGCGGTGCATGCCGGAGATCGACGTTTCAACGTCAAGTCGGGCGGAGCCTTCCGCGACCTTGATGCTGTGGCTCAAACGCCCGTTCGCAGCCTGGACGGTCAGGTCGTCCGGGTAGCCGATGTCGCCACGGTGGGATGGGAACAGGAAGAAGCCCGCCACCTCACGCGCTTTCAAGGTCATCGCGCGGTCTTCGTGACCGTCGCCCAGAAGGACGGAGCCGACGTCACCAAGGTCACCGCTGGCATCGAAAGAGAGCTCGTCAAATTCGAACGCACTTTGCCCGCAGGGGTAAAGCTGGAGCGCGGGTTCGTTCAGGCCAAGAATGTTCAGCATCGACTGTCTGGGCTGTTTCGAGATTTTGGATTGGCTCTGGCCATCGTCCTGGTGACGCTGCTGCCACTCGGGTTCCGGGCCAGCGGCGTGGTGATGTTGTCGATCCCGCTATCCCTACTGATCGGCTTAGCCATAGTTCAAGCCCTAGGCTTCACGGTAAATCAGCTGACGATTGCTGGATTTGTCCTATCGCTTGGCCTCCTCGTGGACGACTCCATCGTCGTCACTGAGAATATCGCCCGACACCTGCGCGCGGGCGAAGATCGGATCACTGCGGCCATAGCAGGGACCCGCCAAATCACTCTGGCGGTGATTGGCTGCACGGCGACCCTGATGTTCGCCTTCCTCCCGTTGCTGGCTTTGCCGGGCGGCTCGGGGGGCTATATCAAATCCCTGCCCGTCACGGTGATTTGCACAGTCGGTGCCTCCCTGATCGTGGCCCTGACCATCATTCCCTTCCTGGCCAGCCGCATGCTGTCGCCTCACGGGGACCCAGAGGGCAATGCCATCCTGCGCGTGGTCAACGGCGCGATCCATCGCTTTTACGCACCGGTGCTGCACACCGCCCTGGCCAAGCCCTGGACCACCTTCCTGATCATCGCCGCGATCTGCGCGACCACCGTTCCCATGCTCAAGGTGATAGGGTCTAGCCTGTTCCCACCGGCCGACACACCGCAGTTCCTGGTCCGGATCGAGACAGCGGACGGTACATCTCTTGCCAAGACTGATGAGGCTCTGCGGTTCGTTGAGCGCCGCCTGAAGGCCGAGCCCGACATCGTCTGGACGGCGGCTAATCTTGGCCGTGGCAACCCACAGATTTTCTACAATCAGCAGCAACGAGAGACCAAGACCAACTACGCCGAAGCCTTTGCGGCGCTCAAGGCGTGGGAGCCAGGCAAGAGCCCCCAATTGCTGGACAAGATCCGCCAAGACTTGGCCCACTATCCCGGCGCGCGCATCAGCCTGATCACCTTTGAGAACGGCCCGCCAATCGAAGCCCCGATTGCGATCCGATTGACGGGTGAGAATCTGGATGTTCTGAAGGCGCTCGCGGCGCGCACCGAAGCAGTCTTGAAATCGACCCCTGGCGCGCGCGACGTTACCAATCCGCTCAGGCTGGACCGAACCGATCTCGACCTTGGGGTGGATGAAGCCAAGGCCGCCGCCCTCGGTGCCCAGGCTGGTGCGGTTCGTAGGATCACGCGCCTGGCGCTTTCAGGCGAGGACGTTGCCCGCTTCCGCGACCCCGACGGCGACGACTATACTGTTCGCGTCCGACTGCCCATGCAGGACCGCAACGACATTTCCGCGCTCAAGGCCCTCTATGTTCCCACCCAGGGTGGCCAGTCCGCGCCGATCTCGACCCTGGCCGATCCCAAGTTTCGCTCTAGCCCCGCCCTAATCACCCGGTTCGACCGGCAACGCACTGTGACCGTAACATCTCAGGTCGAGACGGGGTTCTTGACCTCAAAGGTCACCAGCGACGTCAAGGCCCAACTGGATAAGTCCCTCGCTCTACCCCCAGGCTACAGCCTCTCCCTCGGCGGCCAGGCCGAGGCACAGTCGGAGAGCTTCTCAGGCCTAGGCGCTGCAGTCCTGGTGGCGATCTTCGGTATTCTGGCGGTCCTAGTCCTCGAATTTGGCCAATTCAAAACGGCCCTGGTCGTCGCAGGTGTCATTCCGCTGGGGCTGTTCGGCGCGGTCGCCGCCTTGGCGCTGACCGGCAATTCCCTATCCTTTACGGCGACCATCGGCCTGATTGCTTTGATCGGTATCGAGATCAAGAACTCAATTCTGCTGGTGGATTTCACAGAACAGCTTCGCCGTGACGGTGTGGGTCTGCGCGAGGCCATAGAGCGGGCTGGCGAGGTAAGGTTCCTGCCTGTCCTGCTGACCTCAGTCACCGCTATCGGTGGGTTGTTGCCCTTGGCGCTGGAGGGTTCAGGCCTCTATTCGCCGCTGGCCATCGCCATCATCGGAGGTCTGGTCACCTCGACCTTCCTGTCTCGCGTGGCGACGCCCGTCACCTATTGGCTCTTATCGAGAGGTCCCGAGGCTAAGGCTCGTGCAGCATAGGGGCTGACAAGTTGCCGCTTCGGCGCCACCTTGCTTCCATGAACCTTCCACCTCTCCCCGCTCAGCCGCACGGAATCCCCTGGCCAACGATCGATTGGCCACTCGGCGAACTGCCCAAGACCCTCGACTACGCCGCCTTTCAGGCCCAAATGGAGCATGGTTTCACGGCCTTTGAGGAAACCCACGCCGTCGTCATCATCCAAGGCGGTCGACTGATCTATGAGCGCTACGGCCCCGACCACGGGCCAGATGTCACCTGCATGTCCTGGTCCAAGGCCAAGAGCATCACTCAGGCGCTAGCCGGCATCCTGGTCGGTGACGGCAAGCTGGACATTCACGCCCCCGCCGATGTGCCAGAGTGGCAAACCCCTGGCGATCCCCGCAGCGCCATCACCACCGATCAACTCTTGCGCATGTCCAGCGGCTTGGAATTCGCGGAAGTCTACGAAGTCGACAAACCCTCCGACACCATCGCTATGATGTGGGGCGTCGGCAAAGACGATGTGGCCCACTACGCCGCCGACAAGCCGTTGGTTAGTGCGCCGGACGGCATCTGGTCCTATTCGTCCGGCACCACCAATATCGTCGCGCGGATCCTAGCCAAAACGCTGAATGCCTATGGCCCCGATTTCGAAGCCTTCATGCGTGAGCGGCTGTTCGAACCCCTAGGCATGAAGAGCCCCGTGCCCAAGTTCGACACCGCCGGCACCTTCATCGGCTCATCTTTCTGCTTTGCCACCGCCCGAGACTTCGCCCGGTTTGGTCTGCTTTATCTGCGCGATGGCAAGTGGGAGGGTCGCCAATTGTTGCCCGAATACTGGGCCGACTATGCGCGCATCCCGACCTGGCAACAGCCCGGCGTCACCGACGATCGGTATGGGGCGCATTGGTGGCTGGACATCGCCGGACCCGGCACCTTTTCTGCCAACGGTCATGAGGGGCAATTCACGGTGATCGTCCCGGAACTCGACATGGTGATGGTGCGCAACGGCAAGACCAACACCACACTCTCTCCGCTCATCAAGCCGTGGATCGCCGCTACGGTGGATCTGTTTCGCGCCGCCGCCTAACCCCAGATCAGGGACTGGACAGCGCCCGAAAAAAGAGCGCAGCTTGTCGTTCTTGGTGATAGTCTATTCTGGAGAATTTCGACCATGATCAGCTTCCAACTCAATGGTCGAAAGGTCAGTTCAAACGGCCCCGATGATGCACCCCTGCTCTGGGTCATTCGCGATGAGCTGGGACTGAAAGGCACCAAGTTTGGCTGCGGAATCGGCCAGTGCGGTGCCTGTACCGTCCATGTCGATGGCCAGGCGATCCGCTCGTGCCTCACGCCCGTCAGTGCCGTGGCCGATTCGGCAATCACCACAATTGAAGGCCTCGACCCCAAGAGTGGTTTGCAGTCAGCTTGGATCGAAGCTCAAGCCCCTCAGTGCGGCTACTGTCAGTCCGGCCAGATTATGCAGGCCGCCTCACTGCTCAAATCGACGCCTCATCCGACCGATGCCGAAATCGATGCCGCCATGGGCGGGAACCTCTGCCGCTGCATGGCCTATGTGCGCATCAAAAAAGCGATCAAGCTCGCCGCAGCATCCACCAAAACAGCCGGAGTTCGGGCATGAACATGCATAGAACCAGCATAGAACATGCACCCTCGCGCCGCAGCTTTTTGATCGCCGCGACGGCCACCGGAGCCATGTTCGGCTTCGCCGCCCAGGCTTCAGCCTCCGTGATCATGGGGTCGGTCCCCGACTCCGCCTTTGAGCCCACCATCTGGTACGGGATCGACAAGGCCGGCATCGTCACCGTCAATGTCATCCGCGCCGAGATGGGCCAGCATGTCGGCACCGCCATCGCCCGGATCGTCGCCGATGAACTTGAGGCCGATTGGGCTAAAGTACGGATTGTGCACGTAGATTCCCATGCCAAGTGGGGCCTCATGGCCACGGGCGGTTCCTGGTCCATCTGGCAGAGCTATCCCCTGATGAGCCAAGCCGGGGCGGCCGGCCGCATTGCCCTTATCGAGGCTGGGGCCAAGCTTCTGGCCGTGGACCCCAAGACCTGCATCGCTCGCAAAGGCGCGGTGATCAGCGGCAAACGCTCGGTCTCCTACGGCGATATCGTCGCCAAAGGGGCGCTCAAAACCAGTTTCACCGCTGATGAACTCAAGGCCATGCCCGTCAAGCCGGTGACCGAACGCCGGATGATCGGCCGCGACACCCAGGCTCGCGACATCCCCGACAAGACCAATGGTAAGGGGGTCTATGGCCTCGATGCCACCGCCCCCGGCATGGTGTATGGTCGCCCCCTCATCCCGCCGACCCGCAACGACTCCCGCGTGGTCTTGGTGGACGACAGCGCCGCCAAGGCAGTGCCCGGCTATCAACAGAGCCTGGTCATCGACGACCCCTCCAACACTGTCCCCGGCTGGGTGGTTGTGCTGGCCGACAGCTTCGTCGCCGCCGACAGGGCCGCCCAATTGGTCAAGGTGGACTGGGCCTCCGGCGACAGCGCCCGTGTATCAGAAGCCGACATCCAAGCCCATGCCGTTAAGCTGATCGCCGATCCCAAGGCGGGCTCGACCGTGCTCGATGACCCCGGCGTCGACGCCGCCTTTGCCTCGGCTACCTCAACTCTGGAGGCCACCTATACCACTGCCAGCGCCCTGCATTTCCAGATGGAGCCGGTCAATGCCCTGGCCCTGCAGAAGGACGGGATGTGGGAAATCCACACGGGTAACCAGTGGCAATCCCTGATTCTACCGACCCTTTCCAAGGCACTCGGTGTTCCTGAAGACAAGGTCGTCATGAAGACCTACCTGCTCGGTGGCGGCTTCGGTCGACGGCTGAATGGCGATTATGCCGTCCCCGCGGCCTTGGCCGCCAAGGCCATCGGTAAGCCGGTAAAGCTGGTCTTCACTCGGGCCGACGACACGCGGTTCGACAGCTTCCGCTCTCCCTCCGTCCAGACCGTGCGCATGGCATTTGGCCAGGCCGGCCGGGTCACGGCCATGCAGCACCATGCCGCTGCGGGCTGGCCGACCCAGGTCATGGCCCCCTTCTTCATGCCCAACGGCCTGAACGGCGCACCCTATGACCCCTTCGCCATTAACGGGGCTAATCATTGGTACTCGGTCGGCGCACATCGGGTGCGAGCGATCTCCAACGACCTCGCCAACGCCACCTTCCGGCCCGGCTGGCTGCGATCGGTTGGCCCCGGCTGGACCAATTGGGCGGTGGAAAGCTTCATGGACGAAGCCGCTCACGCTCAAGCTCAAGACCCCTTGGCCTTCCGGCTCAAGCTGTTGGACGCCGTGGGCCGCAATTCGGGTGCCGCTGATGGCCCCACCGCTGTGGGCGGAGCCAAGCGGCAAGCCGCCGCCTTGGCCCGCGTCGCCAAGTCGGCCGGTTATGGCGGCAAATTGCCCAAGGATACCGGCATCGGCCTGGCCACCAGCTTCGGCCAAGAGCGCGACATGCCCACCTGGACCGCC
>JANLPX010000468.1:0-2864 GCA_031367485.1 Alphaproteobacteria bacterium
AAATAGCCGTGATCATCAGGGACAAGGCCATCAGCACAACCCCCACCACGAACAACCACGGCCAGGGTGTCGAGCCCATCGGCCGGCCTGTACGCTTAGCGACCTCTCGCCACGCGAACCACGCCACGAAGGGCAAGGCCAACAGCAGACCTCGCTCAAGCAAGAGCCTAAGCATCTGGGTCACCATAGAGCCTGCGCCGCAGAGCGCGCAGCATCCCGGCGGTCGCGCCCCAGATGTATTGTTCGTTGTGCGTCATGGCGTAGAACCGCCGCTTTTCGCCGGTCGGCATTTCGCGTTCGTGTTCCTCGTGATTGGATAGGTCCATCAAGAAGTCGAAGGGTGTCTCGAAAATGTCGGCGACCTCATCGGGATTGGCGACGAGGGCATGGTCTGAGGCAATGAAGCCCACAACGGGTGTGATCAGGTAACCTGTGCCGGTTTGATAGGGCGAGGATAGGCCCGCAAGCTGCACAAGGTTGGGTTCCAACCCCACCTCTTCCTGAGCCTCGCGAAGTGCGGCTTGCCAGGGCGTCTCGCCGGGGTCTCTCCGGCCGCCGGGAAAGGCAACCTGTCCCGCGTGACGACGCATGGTGTCAACGCGGCGTGTCAGCAGCACCGAATAGCCGTAGTCCCGCTCAATCAATCCGATCAAGACCGAGGCGGGGGTCAGAGGTTCAGTCTCGACGGGCCGTTGGTCTGGGGATAGGTCATAGTCGGAAGTCAGCGATGTCGACTGCTCAAACTCAAGTGGATCAAGGCGCGCGGTCAACCAGTCGCGAAAGGCTGGCGAGGCGAGGTGCGAAAGCGGCGCATTCACAGCTGGTGAGCCCCGACCGGTCCAACCGGAAACCAGGCCCCATTGGAACTCACGCCCATTTGGGCGCCCTCTGGAGTTTCGCGTTCTTGGGCCAGTTCCACCAGTTCGTAGAAGACGGGTCGAGCGATCAGCGCCTCAAGTCCGCGACGCACATGGAGGTAGGGCCGGGGCTGGCCAGTGAGGGGGTCCATCTCCACACGGATCGCATTGTCGGGTCCAGCCTCGACCTCATCGCCAACATTGGTGAGGAATTTCAGAGTCTCACCCACCTTGTCGACGCGCACCGCAATGAACGGCGCATCCTCCACGGTGATCTTCATTTTCTCGACCGGCGTCACGAGGTGAAACCCGTCGGGGTCCTTGCGCAGTACAGTGGAAAAGAGCCGCACAAGGGCTTCGCGTCCGATGGGCGTCCCCTCATGGAACCACAGGCCATCTTTCTTTATGACAATGTCGATTTCGCCGCAGTAGGCGGGGTTCCACAGATGTACGGGCGGTAAACCGCGGCCGGGCGCTTGCTTGGCCGCAGCGATAACGGCCTCTAGGCCGGAGGTCTGGGTTGAATCCACCATGAGTCCATAGGTAGGCGCACTGTGCCTGCGGCTCAACCGTAACTCTGGTCTAGGCGGTAACGGGGCCAATTAGAGGCCCCGTCGCGCCTCGCGCTAGGACGCGACGAGGATCGACTGGTCCCGGCATGACCACAGCGTCCGTTGAGTTTGCTGAAAAGCCAAACTTGGCAAAGTAGGGTTCGTCGCCGACCAGCAGCACAACCGAAAAGCCAGCCGCCTGCGCAGCTTCGCAGGCCCGCTCCACCAACTTCCCGCCCAATCCGGAGTTACGTTGATCAGCATGCACCGCCAACGGCCCAAGGAAGATGGCTGGAACGCCACCAATCCTGATCTTGGACATCCGAACGATTCCTACCAGCATGTCGTCGGCCCAGGCGCAGCATGACAGGTCGGGTCGAAACTCTGCGAACTCCCGCACGCGCTCGGACACCTTAGTGAAGCGACCCGGACCAAATGCGTGGTCAAGCAACCGCTCCACAGGACCAGTGTCATTAGAATTTTCCGCGCGCAAGACGGGCGGCATACCGGGGTTTTGGTGGGTCGACATTGGCAAGCTCTGAGATGCGATGGATCGACGCCCAGGCTAGCCGGGCGGGCGGTCAGGCGGCGGATTTGGCCCGCAAGGTTCGTCGCAGAACTCGCATCAAGTTGGTCTCAGAATTACCAGAGAGGCCGCTGATAGGGTGCTCGCCACTTCGCGTCAATAAAGGGTCTGATATAGGTTCGGCCTTGACGCGGAGGGCTGGGCGGGGTCTGAGGCGGCCATGGCCAAGGAAACTGTGTATATCGTCCAGGCCTATGTTGCCGGTCGGGGCCAGAGCTTGCGGGCTGAGCAACAGATCGGATGCAAGGACGCTGCAGAAGCCCTGCGCAAGGCTGAACGCTTGGCGCCCCTAAGACTTGGTGTGGTGGCCTTTGCCGCGTCCGCCGATGTCGAGATGGGGGACTATGACGAGAACCCGGTGGTTCTGTTCAAAGCCGGACGTCTGCCGCCGCCCTTCGACGAATAGGGTGCCTGAGCAGGCGACAACCACATAGGTCGAGCCTCAGGGCTTTGATCATCAAGGGAATTTAAAGATGGCGCGTAAGCCGAACTATCAATTTGAACGTATGGAGCGCGACCGTCAGAAGGCCGCTAAAGCTGCCCAGAAGGCGGCTGCCAAACAGGGCGAGCGTGCAGCAGAACAGCCAGAGCCCCCGGCGGCCGACGAAGACGGGTCCGAGAAGTGAACTATAACCATGAGACCGTTTCGCTGGACGGCGAATATTTCGACGGGTGCGAGTTTCGCGACTGTCGGATGATCTATGCTGGCGGCACAGCTCCAGTTTTCAGCGATTGCAAGTTCGACAATTGCGAATGGCGTTTTGACGGCCCCGCCGGCAACACCTTGGAACATCTCCGCGCCATGTGGGCGGCAGGTGCCAAGGCGCAGGTACAGTTGATGATCAAAGAGATCACGGGCGCGACGCGCTA
>JANLPX010000494.1:0-3252 GCA_031367485.1 Alphaproteobacteria bacterium
GGACCAATCGTGATCTGTTTCGCCACAGCGCGACGGCGAAGGGGCATTTCGATGTCGATCTTCCGCCCGGCGCGCGGCGGCGAATGATATTGACCAAAGCCGGCGCGTTTCCATTCGTTTGCAAGTTCCATCCTGGAATGATGGGCGTCCTGAAGGTGAGTCCATGAGCACTGTTAGCAAACTGGCTGCGCCCGATGACCTGGCTTTGGCCCGTCGGTGTGCTGCAGGCGAGCCGGTGGCCGTGAGAGCCGTCACGGCCGCCAACAATCAGCGCCTGTTCCGTGCGGCGTGGAGCATCCTCAAGGACCGAAGTGAAGCCGAGGACGCGGTGCAATCGGCCTATCTCAAGGCATTCACCTCAATCCATCTGTTCGAAGCCCGGTCGACGCTGTCGACGTGGCTGATCCGGATCGCGATTAATGAAGCCTTGGCCCGGTCGCGCGCTGCAAATCAGCGCCGATCCCGGCTCGAGGCGGAAGGGGTAATGGTGATCGACGATTATCGGACGACCGACGCCCCCGACGTGACCCTGGCCCGCGAGCAGCTGCGGAGTCTGATGGAGCGGGCCATCGCCGCGCTTCCCGATGCGTTCAGGACGGTGTTCGTGCTGCGTGACGTCGAAGGGCTAAGCGTCGAGGAAACTTCGGAGGCGCTCGATATTCCAGGATCGACCGTCAGATCGCGCCTCTTTCGCGCACGACGCAAGCTGCGCCTGTCACTCGCCCCCGAAGTGCGAAACGTGCTGGTCGGGACCTTCCCGTTTGCCGGAGTGGATTGCGAACGCATGACCGACCAGCTGATCGAAGCGCTGGCCCAATAAGGAAGGGCGCGAATATCCCCCTTCGATGTGCCGCCAGTAGGCCGTCCAATTCGCATGTCGCTAAGAACACAGAAGAGAGGAGCTTAAAATGACCCAAGACAGCTTATACAACCGCCTCGGGGGCGCTTTCGCAATCGCGGCGGTGGTTGACCATTTCAGCGATGCAGTCGTTAAAAACCCAATTGTGGGCCAGAAATCAGAAAATCCCGCCCTTCGCGAATGGCATATCAATCACCTCGCCAGGCTTCCGGGCCTTAAATTCATGCGCACCTTGTGGGTTTGTAATGTTGCTGGTGGTCCATTCGAGTACACGGCCACGAGGCCGGGCCACACTCCGATTGGCTTGGAGGTTGCCCACCATGATCTCAAAATTACCCCCGCGCAATTCGATGAAGTTGCCGCTGAACTTGGACGAACGCTCGCCATCTTTAAAGTTCCGAATGTGGAAACCAACGAAGTGCTCGCTGCGTTCGCTGCTCACAAGGGCGAGGTGACTCAGGCAACCACAGAATGATGACGACGAAAGACAGCGAAGCGACGCCGGTTCGCAGCAACGCGCATGATTCTCTTTCGGTCTTTCTGGGTAAATGGCGCATTCTCTTGGATAGCAGCCGTGTCAAAGCGATCGACCCGCGTGGAGCCCAATTTGGGTAAGGCGTACATCTCGAGCGAAGAGAGCCACGAGCCAGAATGCCGCGCATGGCGGAAAACCTGCTTTGATGTTGTCGTGATATTGATGCGCCGCATCTTCGAACGTCGGGATCACGGCGACATGTTTCCGCCTCTCATCGGGGGGATCAAGGCCGGCCAACAAGTTGATAGGCAAACTGCTCGTTTAGAGACAAAACGGGTCGCCTACGAACGAGGCCAGTTATACTTTCTGTTCCAGCCCTCTCAACCATCGCCGCGACGTCACGGACAGTTCAGTCCGTTTCGGATTCTGAAATCTCCACCCCTAATGACATGCCCTTACGTTAACTCAGCGTTATTGCGACTTGCTTCGATTCGGCTAGACTGTGGCGACTCGCGGGGGGAGTCCAATCATGTTAGCGATCACAACGGCAAAACAGATTCGGTACGTGGCTTCGAAAAATGTGGACATGAAAAGCTCAGTGCCTGGTCCAAGTTCTGTGTCACGACTGACGTCGGGCCAACTTGATTGCCTGCGTCTGGTCGATCAGCACCTATCTTCCAAAGAGATCGCAATCGAGCTCGGTATTTCGTCCCACACGGTCGATCAACGGATCCGCGGCGCACTCCATATCCTGGGCGTCGAGCGTCGTTCACAGGCGGCCCGGCTGGTGGCGCAGGAGCTTGGGCCATATCAACGATTGATACATCAATCGTCGCACATTGAGGCTTCCCCCAATTCCGACCAGTTCGATGCGGCGGTCGGTTTTCAGATTCGGCACGCTGACCGTGCAGGGGAGGCTAGTGGCTCCGGTTTCAATACCGAGCAGAAGCCTGGGTTTAACTGGTCTTCCCTGCCTTTACCGTTCGCTACGACTTTACCGTTCGCTACGAGGAGTCACCCCAGGAATGAGTTGAGCGTCGGCCAACGGCTGCTCTGGATCGTTCTGATTGCGATTGGCGCAACGTTTGCGGCGGGTATGTATCTCGCCGGTCTCGAGAGCCTCTTCAGGATGATGGGCCGCTAAGGCAGGCGCTTTTCAATGTTCCTGACAACCAGGACCGGCGCGGTCACGCGTCCGGCAAGGAGCAGTCATGCGCAAACACATCATCGAGTCCGCCGCTTTGGAAGTCGCTACCCAGATCCGCACCGTCGAAGATTGCATCGAGGACGCACTGGCCGAGATCGCCGATCTCCAGACCAAGATGATCCGCGCCCGGGCCAGCGCCGGCATCGCCACCTCGACCGGTCACGCCGCCTTCGAACAGCTTGCAACGACGCTCCAGGCGCTCGTTACTGCGCGCGGCGGAATGGCCAATTGCCACAGCGAATTGGTCGATGCCAGGCAGTTCGTCCCTGGTCTTCGCACCCTATCGTGGGGCGATGGCGAGGAATGCCCGAAGGTCGCCAAGACCGACCTTCGTATCGTCGCGTAACAGGGCTTTGACCGGGCCGCAGCAATGTGGTCCGGTTGCCACGTCATGACGCGACATTTGATATTCTGGGCGATCCTGTTTCTCACCTGCGGCTACGCTTTGTGGCGCGGCCGCTCGGACGAACGGATTGTCGCCTCGGTCTGCCTGATGGCGACGATCGCTACGCGGTTTGCCATTTCGCCACTGCAAATACGTTACGCCTCGGTCGAGAGTGGGTTGATGTTGATCGACGCGCTGGTCCTGCTGGCGTTCATCTGGATCGCGCTCACGTCGCAGCGCTTCTGGCCGTTATGGGTCGCTGGCCTGCAGCTCACCAATAGCATTTCGCACTTGATGAAGCTCGCCGATATTCAGCTGATGCCAAG
>JANLPX010000519.1:0-4676 GCA_031367485.1 Alphaproteobacteria bacterium
CGGCCTAGTGACCAGCAAACTCGAACTCTCCGCAGATGGTAAGGCCCTGAACTATTTTGAAGTCACCGACTTCGCCCTCCACCTCACCCCGGCCACCATCGCTGCGGCGGCCGATACCTTAACACCAAAATCAGAACTCTAGAGGACCCCATGGCTCCCCACATTTACCTGCTCACCCTCTGCCTCGTACTCGGCACCGTCCTACTTGTCTTCGCCATGCGCTACGGCACCGCCGCCCTCCAGGCCCGCGCCAAGCATGCCCACGAAGACGCCCACCGCCTGGCGCTCGCCGAAATCCGCGACCGCCTCACTGCCATCGAAACCCTGCTCAAATCCGTCGAGTAACCACCATGCCTGCCATCGAAACCTCACCCCAGATCTATGCCCGCACCGCCGGGGCCATCTATCTGTTGGTCATCCTGTTCGGTGGCTATTCTGAGGGGGTGGTCACGAACGCCCTCATCGTCTCCGGCGACCCCGCCGCCACGGCCCACAACATCACTGCCCATGCCCAGCTCTGGAACCTCAGCAATCTAGGCAACCTGATCGTGCCGCTGATCGGCACTGTTCAGATGGTCATCGAGTACCTGTTGCTGCGCCCGGTCAACAAGCCGCTGGCCCTGATGTTCCTGCTGCTCAATGCCGTCTCCCTTGCCGTTGAGGCGGTCAGCAAGCTGTTCCTGCTGATGGTCGCCCCCATCCTTAACCGCGCCAACGGACCCAGCAACTTCACGCCCGCCCAAATCTACGACCTCGCCGCCATCGCACTCAATGCGCACAACCTGGCCTTCCACATCACCTTGATCTTCTTCGGCGTGGCCATCCTCATCGGCGGCTACCTGATCTTCAAATCCGGCTACCTGCCCAGGCTGATCGGCCTGCTGATGGGCCTGGCCGGCACCTGCTACCTCATCGCCTCCTTCGCCCGCCTGTTCGCGCCCACCCTCGCCGACACCATCGGCCCCGCCATCCTGCTCCCCTGCTTGATCGGCGAGGCCTCGCTCTGCCTCTGGCTGCTGATCAAAGGCGTAAATGTGGGCAAGTGGCGGGAGCGGCTAAGTCAAAATGAGCACTCAGTGGTTGCCCTCAAAGCCATGTTCGGCCCAGCCACCAAGTCGGTATCCATCGAAGACATGAACGCCGCCATCGCCAAGCGGGGCGCTGCGGCGGGCGATACGAGCAGCTCTGAATAGCGAGCTTGGTTCGAAGCGAGTAGCTTAGGCGTTCTTGCCCGTCATACGTCTAAGGCGTATAGTTTCGAGCGGTGAGTATCGCTGCGCAAAGCCAATCATCGCGAGGTAAACCGCCATGCCCAAAACCTTAAGTGACGCCGCGCGCCAAGCGCTAGCCGCAACTGACTGGGCGCGGCTCGACGCCCTTACCGACGACGACATTGCCCGGCAGATCGCCGCCAATCCCGATGCCACGCCGGACATGGCCCCACTCATCGACGTCCGCGCCATCCGCCAAGCCAGCGGCATGAGCCAATCCCAGTTCGCCGCCGCCTACGAATTCAGCATACGGACCATCCAAGAATGGGAACGCGGCGCCAAACGCCCTAGCGGCCCCGCGCGAACCCTCCTGCGCGCGATCAAGGCTGATCCTGAGGGGTTACGGCGGGCTTTGGCTGGGGGTTAGGGGCACCTCAAATGTAGTTCGTGTCCCGACTTCTGCGACTTCTGTCCCGACTTCCAAGTGCCGTTAGGAAACGAGAAACGCAGCAACGGAGGACACATCGTTTGCGCAATGGCCCCCGTAGATTGGGTGCCACTCGGTTCTGACGCCGCGCTGGCGCGCCACTTCTGCTAGCCGCTCCGTGCCTTCGAAATTGCCATAGGCGTCGTACAGACCGTTGGAGAGATAGAGCGCCGGATAAGTCGGCCCCGCCCGCTTGATGAGGTCCAGCGGCGAGATGCGACGCCACTCTCCGTCGTTCGCCAGATAATTCCGTGCCATGAGCCAAACGCCGAATGCAATCTTGGGGTTGGCACCTGTTCGCGCCATCGCCCCTCGGATCGTAGAAAGCGACGCGAACGGCGAGGATGTATATACGCCGGGGCATAGCGCTGCCACCTTGGCAAACCGCGACGGATAGGACAAACCCGCGACCAGAACGTTAAGACCGCCCATCGATTCACCCAACAGTAGGCGACGGCGCGGTTGCCCGACCTTCGCCTCGATCACCGGCAGGCGCGTCATCAGATCGTCCAGTAAGCCACTGTTCGCCTTCTCGCCCTTGGGCGTCAGTAGCCAAGTCGATCCGTAGGAGACCGTGATCACCGTAGGCGGTAGCTCCTGTTTACGCTGCCATTCACCCTGGATCATCGCAGTGTAGTAGGTGTCGTCGTTCCAGATGCTTTCGTCGAGATTTCGGCCGTGGAGGTGATAGACGATGTCGCCGTTCGTGCCGCGCCGGTCACGATTGACGCAGTAACTCAGCGAGCCGACCGTCTCGCACACTTGTTCTGCCGGGCGGAACGACACCTGCTGATCACCGCGCGTCTGCGTGATCTTCGTCCATCCATAGTAGCCGAATACAACAAGGACGACCGCGAGAAGCCAATATCGGTATCGGTGCCTGAGCACCGTCTTCACGAGAGGCGCGCGCTTGGCGGCTGTATTGGGCCCGGTCATGGGGTCAAGCCAAGCTGACGAGCAAATGTCGATCAAGCGAGGGAGTATCCGCCTTGCCATAGGACCGAGGCCCCGCCTCGGCATGCTCCCCCGCCCAGTTCGGGAGCGCCAAGAGGCTCAGGGCGTAACCGATGATTGCGCTGCCACCGTAACCGACAAGAGGCGTCGGATAATTTCCCAGCGCGGCTGCAATGATACCGGAAAGCCAGACGGCACCGAAGGCGGCGTAGAGGCTGCGATTCGCTGAATCGCGGCACCAACCGACGATCGCGGGCACAAGAAGCAAGGCTGAGCCGCCAAGCACCGCCGCACCAGCTGCCACGTGTACGTCGAACGACGAGTAAAGGATCTGATCAACATAAGGAGCCGCCGGCAGCGTGTCGGCACGGGCCATCGCCACACCTAGTCCAGCGATGCTCGCGCCGAGCGACGTTAGGACATGCGGGTCGGGACGCATAATCGCGAGGACAGATAGACCTGCCGCCAGCATTCCGGCCATCGCCCGGTCGGGCTGGATTGCCAGCGCAGCAGCTGCCGCAATCATGCCCACCGTCGCAAGCCTGTCTCGACACCGCGCGAACGCGACGAGCATAACCGGGAGCAGGATCAGGCTAGGTTGGACCGACAAACCGCCGAGACTGACCCATCGCGTCGCGCCATCGACATCATTGCCTAGCAGAGCGGTTGCCAACAGCGCACCGGCAATCGCCACGATCGCCCGGCCGGTCCATTGCCGCCCCGCGAACCTGGTGCGGCCAAGCAGCGCCAGAATCATCAGCCCGATCGCCAGCGCGCCAATATTGATGGCGAGATAGCGCACCGGCGCACCGGCCATCGTCATATAGGCAAGGCCCAGCGTTACAGCACCGATCAGCGAGACCACGGGATGGAGCAGGTGCCATGTAACCGCGCGCGGCATCAGCCCGCAAAGAATGTCGAATGCGAACATGAACGCCTGGGTATCGTCTGGGATTTCCGCGGCCTCGCGGCGGACTGCACACCCCCATGATTCTAAGGAGGGCGGCAGCGTCGCTTGCAACGCGCGACAGGCGAGATCTGCAAGGCCGCGCCGCAATGCGCCTTTCATATGGTCACCTCGCTGCGCTGAACCCCCAACCTCGCCGTCTGGCCCGGCGGATTTGCACGGGCAAGTTGCTTCCCGCTGGCAGTCAGGCGGTAGGCGTGTCGCGGCGGCCGTCCTCCTTCCGGGGGCTGCTGCCACTCCGCTTCAAGATAACCCTGCGCCTCCAGACGTATCAGGAGCGGATAGAGTGTGCCGGACTTAACATCGGCAAGCCTCGCCAGCTCGTAGCCGTGAGACCATCGACCGCCAGCGTCGAGCAGGACAGCGAGGACGTTTTGGGCATGGTGTGAAAGCGCGCGTGATCGAGTCATTCTTCATTAATCTACCTAGATAGATTTAATGTCAAACCCAATTTTGTAGTGTCGGCAAAGCTCGGCTAGGACAGATATTTCGTTGCGATGAAATCGCGGAATTACAGTGACATCGCGTAATTGAGGTAGGCCCTATCTTCGCGCCTACCCTTCGTGATCTTCGCGTCCTTCGTGGTTCAATTTTTTCGTTCCCACAAAGAGTCCGGCCAGTTCGATCCCCTGGGTTGTCGTGTGATTTCGTGCCTGTTCGTGGTCAATCTTGACGGCAGTCCAGCCACCGAAGCCACGGGCTTCAACCCCCTCGGTCAGCGAAGTTTATCTTCGGGTTCGCCAGAGGCGAAGCCCGAATTACGGTGACACTCCACTTAACTATCCACTAACACCCCCCGAGAGTCGCAATAAGGGGTTAAGTGGAGTGTCACCGTAATTCCAGAGATTTGGGAGGCCGAGTGCTCCTTGTCGAAACGTCGTCGCTGCCGGAATATGAGCGCACTCGCTCATTTTACGACCAGCTTGGTTTTGACCGGGAGGCCGTAATCAGGGCATTCTACGCCAAGGGCGAAGATAAAGTCGTCTTCTGGAAGCACCTCTAAAAGTTGGCCGGGCCTGCTGCTTAGTGGCAGGCCCGGTTGACCCGGCGATCATGG
>JANLPX010000532.1:0-17240 GCA_031367485.1 Alphaproteobacteria bacterium
AAGTGGGGCGGGCAAATCTCTGACTGACCTGGCGAAGCCCCTGTAGGATCGCCTCACCACCGGCACCGTCGCGCGCGCCCTCGGTATGCAGCAAGAGGCGGAAAGCGCGAAGATGCACAGCAACGGCGTTGGATTCCCACGTTTGGTTTACCTGCAGAAAGTCCAGCAAATCAGAGAGACTAATCAGCATTGTATCGATGGACTGTAACCCACAGGCACTTGGTGCACCGACGGAGGCGCTGATAATCTTGTATATCTCGCTGACAACATCCGGATCGAAGGTTCCGGTTGAGTTGCCTACAACGCGTTCAGCCTGCTCCAGGGTCTGGGCCAATGCCGTAAGGCATTCGGCCCGAAGGCCTTCAAGGCCCGCGCTTGCATCGCGCATAGCCTCGGCGACTGGCTTCCCACCTGGCTCGCGAAGCAGCTTTCCGAGCCGAACCTCGGGTACGTGAAACTGGACCGAACCGCTCATATCTGGACCCTACGTGTTTTAACCATATCGCCGCTCACATCCTGCTCTGTATCGGGCATGGTCGCCTCACCAACTTCAGGCGAAAGATCATCGCGACGACGCCCTGTCATTCCGGTCGGCACTCCGTCATTCCTGAACCGACGATCTGGGCCAACATAACTGTCACATTCGACAAATCGCCGACCTTCCTTTGAGATCCAGAGCACACGTTCCAGAACCGAGATCGGCGTCAGAGGTTTAGCCATTATGAAATGAGCACCGCAATCGCGTGCCAGAGTGACTGCTCCACTTGGCGTATGACCTGCCGTAAGTAACACAGGCGAATAGCAATTGGGTTGAATACCACTGCGCCGCAGCCACCGCACGAAATCGTATCCCGCGCCGGATGGTCCCAGAGAGTCGACGATTAGAAGATCTAGCTGCGTGCTTTGAACGGCCTGTTCGGCCTGCTCGACCGTTTCACACCGACGTATTGCCCTAGCACCAAACCCAGTAAGGATTTGGGTCAGGATACTCATCCCAAGCGGATTTTCTTCAAGGATTAGCACCGAGGCGCGCTCTAGGTTGAACCGAGCTCTAGATTCTGGGCTCAACCCCATGTTGACTCCGATGGTTCTAAAGAGCGAGGCAGAGGTCCTCACATCGCACACGTTACCGCGATGGGACGAGTCGTCATTGCGCGTTGCTGAGGAACATCCCAATTCGGCGTTAACAACACCTTCTCAATACGACGGTTCTAGCCAACTCAGGGCTTGGGGCGCAGATATATAGGATTTCCGAGAGCCAAGAGTTTGCCGTCGTGGTCCCGGATGTCGAACCGCAGCCATCGGGAACGCTCGTCAGCGATCAAGGTAAAGGTCCTTGAATCCTTCGGGGACAAGACAGCTAAGTTGGCAAGATCTGCGAGTTCGGGAACATTGCCCGCGATGCTGAGGCGTGAGCCTGCCGGTATGCCAGACACATCCACCTTGATCGAAATGGGAGTACCCGCTGTAACCGGTAATTCATCACCCATCTCCACCGTGGTCAAACCGGCGGTGGCCGAAACAGCAAGCATCAGATCGCCACGGCCCCACACATCGACGAATGCATGACCAAGACTGATCGCACGAAGAATTTCAGGTTGCGACAGGTTTAGGGCGTGGACCACGGTGCTCGGCGTACCTATCGGCGAACCGTTGACGGGGTCGTGATTATCAGAGCCGCCGATCGCTGCGATACGGAAACCGGCGTTCAAGCGTTGTTCCCAAAACTTAACACCAGAAAACGGTCCTTCTGGCCCGAATAAGGCCAAGCTTCCGCCATTGATTACTTCCATGGACGACACGCGTGACCAGTCAGTATCTGCATAGCTCCACCCACAGCCCATGCAGGTCTCCCCAGAGGGCAATGCCGGATGATTGACTGACAGCAGCCCTCCTTTGGCTTCGACTTGAGCCAGAATTGCGGTGAGGTTTCGTGCACGGGCACTGCCTAACTGGAAGTCCACGAAATCCGTGGGGCCAAATACATTCGCGTGGCCATTGAAGGTCGTGATCTCGCGGCCTGGAATGAGCAAGAGATCGTCAAAATAGGGTGCCAGCTCTCGCATCGATTGGTTTTGCGAAGTCGTATTGTGGTCGGTTATAGCAATAAAATCGAGATGCCGCGCTGATGCCGACATAAGTGTCTTAAACACTGGACAGGGCACTCGTGCCCCACGCTGAGATGAACATGTGCCGTCAGAATGGGCGGTATGCGTGTGGAGATCACCACGGTACCAACCCGACGCAGGGTTAATGGGTTGGGCCAACGCGGACATACTTTCTGCGTCGTCGTCAAACCAGATCCTGGCTTCGAAGGTCGCTGACTTGCCGGGACGCAAATTCGGCACACCGAGAATAAGTTTCCAAAGACCTGGCTTTAGGGGGCCAGGCAAATAAGACGGCGCAGCGTCCGCCTCCTCAATAACGACCCGAGACTTGCTTCCACCGCTCCATCCCCGAAAGCGCACGGGATCCCGGAGCCCGAAATCTATGACGGTTCGGTCATCCTTTCCGGAGTAGGAAAAGTCGAGGACCAAATTATGGGTGCCCCTCGGCACACGGAATGGTACTTCGCGATAGGTTTCATGATCAGAGCGGTCAAACGAGCCCTTGAGTACCAAATCGGGCACGGATTCTTGCGCGAAGGCGTGCGTCCAACCACCCAACCACATCAGTGAAAATAGTCCAACCCAAGCGGCGCTTCGCAAGTTCAGATTTCCTATTCAATCTAGGCTGAATGCCAGCTGAGTTATTCCCACCAGCAAGTAGAGTCCTCCCGCTTCCTATAGCGCGTCACATGAAACTTGCATGGAGACGGCATTTGTGAGCATGTAAAATGATCGAATATCGCATTGGCTCGGCGGCCCTGCAGGTCGGTTCTTTGGGACCCAGGCTATGTACCCGCCATCGACCCTCTCCGAAAATTTGGTCACCGCGCCGCATTGGGCAAGGTGAATATCTACACCCGGAAAGGGACATGAAATGACGACTGGTACAGTTAAGTGGTTTAACGGCCAAAAAGGCTTCGGCTTCATCCAGCCTGATGAAGGCGGAAGCGACGTTTTTGTGCACATCTCAGCGGTTGAACGCGCGGGCCTCGGCACGCTGCATGAAGGCCAAAAGGTGAGCTACGAGCTCGAGCGCGATCAGCGCAGCGGCAAAATGTCTGCGGGCCAGCTTCAAGCCGGCTAAGCTAATGCGTCTATTTGACGTTGAACAGGTCGGCTTACGCCGGCCTGTTTTCGTTTGAGGAATATGCTGGAGCTCCAACGTTCCTTTAAGAGAATTTACCTAGGCTGATCTCGCTAAGATTCGGTATCGCCCAGGGAAATCCAATGCCTATCTTAAACGTCGCTGATCCCATCAAGGCATGGATTGGCAAATACCTGAGAGACCGTCGTGGTGTCACAGCGCTGACATTTGCCCTTTCTTCCATGGTGTTGCTCGCGGCCACCTTTGCGGCCATTGATGCATCGCGTGTGTCCTCAGCGCGTAACGAACTTCAAGACGGGTTGGATGCCGCTATCCTGGCAGCCGGAGTCAAGAATTCTACGGATCCGCTTGTGGTGAACAAGGTTGGTAGCGACTTTATCAAAGCGCAACTTTCAACCAATCCAAACTTACAGAATCTAAAGGTCAACTTCACCCTAGGTGCTAAAACAATTGCTGGGGTCGCCACTGCAGATGTCGATCCTGTTTTCATGGACCTCTTCACGGGGTCACTCGTCCAATTGACCGCTAATTCCGAAGTTGTACGGGGCCAAGATCAAACCATTGAGCTGGCACTTGTGTTGGATACGACTGGCTCTATGTCGGGGACCAAAATCACAACACTGAAAACGGCAGCAACTTCTCTTGTAACGAAACTCTTCAGTGGCAATGCGACCGGGGTAAAGATCGGCGT
Source organism: Alphaproteobacteria bacterium (assembly GCA_031367485.1). Classification (GTDB taxonomy): domain Bacteria; phylum Pseudomonadota; class Alphaproteobacteria; order Caulobacterales; family Caulobacteraceae; genus Phenylobacterium. Next base: position 3,905 of record JANLPX010000532.1, read on the forward strand.
TGTACCCTTTGCTAACTACGTGAATGTGGGTGTGGCTTCACGCAACGAGTCTTGGGCCAACGTCCCGGTCGACTACTCGGTAACGACCCCAGCCAAAACGACCACAACGACGCCATCCTGTAACAAGACAACATGTATCACAGAAAACTACAGCTGTACTAAGTACAATGATGGGGTACCGTATAATGCTGTTTGCACGAGAAATCTCAGTTGCTCGACGGTTAAACTCAATCCCTGCCCTGGCCCCGTAACAACCACGACACCAGCTTCAACGGCGAACTATACCTTCCGCGGATGCTACGGATCGCCGAACTACCCGCAGAACATCCGAGATAAGGATCTGGGTCGAAAATATCCGGGGTTCTTAAATCTAAACTGTTCGAAGCAAATAACACCGCTGACTGCGACGGCGTCGACGGTGACGACAGCGATCAACGCCCTGACAGCCTCTGACGAGACCTACATTCCAGCCGGGCTGGCATGGGGCTTCAATATGTTGTCTCAAATTCAACCTCTGACCGACGCCGCTGCCTACGACACGGCCGGACCCAATATGAAACCCCGCAAGGTCCTGATCTTGATGACAGATGGTGCCAACACAAAGCTCATGAACAAGGGCAACGGTGCCCATGACGGCAGCGTCGTTGCGCCAGCTAGGGCTGTGGAGGCGGACACTTGGACGGCCGAGCTTTGTACAAACATCAAGGCGGAGAAGATCGAGATCTATACCGTGGCCTTTGAGATACCCGTTGGTGACACCATCTCTCGCGATATGGTAAGAAATTGCGCAACCAACGTAGCTCACTACTACGAGGCCACAGACTCGGTGGCCCTGATCGCCGCGTTCGAAGCGATTGGCGCTTCGCTGCAATCGCTACACCTCACCAAATAGCCTAGGTCTCAATTGGAACCAAGGCTGCACCCACCAAGGTCTGGAGGAGCGGTGATGCGGGGTAAGGATGATGGCGGTATTGCCGAAAGCCCTCGGCAAGTGGAACGCCGAGATGTCGCCCTCTGCGCGCGGTCCAGCGCTCCATCGACGCAAGGTGATCGCTTATGCCGTGTTGCTTGGCAACCCAGGCATCCTGGCTTGCGTGAGCGGCAAGCATTGCTCTCTTGGTGTCAAATCCCCGCGTCACCTCAACTCCAAAATCGGGCTGAACTCTCACGCCCTCGCGGTCCCTGCCCTCGATTGGGTCCATGAAGTAAAGGTGGGGTATTGCGGCGAGCGGCTTGGAGGAGCCAGTTTGGTAATTGGGAACTGACGCTGCAAAACATGCGTCACGGACCAACAAACTGATCGCCTCATGATCGGGGTGGTAGTCAACTGGTGAAGCGGTAATCACCACATCAGGGACCGCCGATCTCACCGTTTCAGTGACTCGGCGGCGACCCGCGTCGTCATTGAACACCCCTAAATCGGGCAATCCGATACACTTGTAGCCTGCGCCAATGACGGCGGCCGATGCCGTGGCTTCGGCAATACGGACGGCCGCAGTTTCAGCATTAGAAAGGGTCGAAGATCCGGCCTCTCCAGCCGTCGCGGTAGCGATCCATATCTGGTGGCCTTCCGCAGCTAACAACGCCAGGGTCCCGGCGCAAAGGGTCTCAATATCATCTGGGTGGGCATGAATGGCTAGGATTGTGACCATCAGGCTCTCAATGCTCCATGCATCACGAGGTCTCTACAGAAAATTTGCTCAACACACGAGCTATCTAAAAAATGCAAAACACGACGCTCCCACTATGGATAGATACAATATCGCATCACGATACAAAGGGTTTGTATCACACCCAAGTTGTAGAATTGAGTTGCGGTTGTTTTACTCGAAGTCTTGAGGAGCATTGATCCGATATTTTCTTGATAGGGGAGAATTAATCTGAATGCTCTAGCTTGTTGAGAATTGAGCCGTTCGGGCGGCCTATTTGAGAAAACGTGGGGGGCTCCACTTGCAACACCGTCTCGGTGTCTGGCGCGACACGTCTTCGACGCGTACGGGCTCCATGGGCCGACAGATTCCTGTACTCTTTGACGGGTGCGCCGGGTGGTTTCATCCCGGCAGCTCTTCAATGGGAGTTGTTCTATGCGGGCCTCTCGGTCCGGAGGCCGACTATGCTCATCGTTCATGGCGCGACTTTGCTGAACAACTCGCAGCGTCGGGCGTTTCGGCCCTTCGGTTCGACTATCGCGGTCAACGGGATTCGGCCGAGTATCCGGATGCCGATCAGCCGGTTCGAGCCTGGATCGATAGCGCGAAGTGTGCGGCTGCGTGGCTCAAGGACACGGCTGGAATCGACTGTCAGGGGTTGATCGGGTTTCGATTGGGCTCACTGATTGCTCTGAAGGCTGCCGAAGAAATTGGGGGTGTTCAGCGACTTGTGCTGTTGGCGCCGCCGATCTCCGGCAAGGCCTATTTGCGCGAACTCTCTGTTCTGCGGGGCCTCAGTCAAACTCACCGAAAGCTGGACGCCGGAGTAACTGACCGGACCGACGATCCCGCATTCTCGACCGTTGCCCTGAGGCAAATAGACTTGCTCGGCTTCCAGACCGGTCGAATTGCCCCTGCGAGGCGGGTATTGACGGTTGCTCGGCCCAGCGGTGCTTTGCCGCCCATTTTCGAAGCCGCGCTGCGCAAGCTAGATACCAAGTGTGAGACAATTCCGTTTGAAGACTACGGTGCGCTCATGGTAAATCCCGAAGGTGCAGTCCATCCACATGCAACATTTAGCAGAGTGGTATCCTGGATTCTTCAGGGCGAAAATGCGCCGAGGAAGCCTGTACGGGAGCCCCGACAGTCGGCAAGCCATCTTGTCTGCGCTGGGGTCCGGGAAACCAATCTCTCACTTGGCAAGGATCCAAATCTTTATGGAGTAATGAGCACTCCGCTGCGTGCTAATGCAGAGTTGCCCGCTATCGTCTTCCTCAATACTGGCGCAATTAGCCGTGCTGGTATGAGCGGTATGTGGGTGTCACTGGCCCGGAAATTCGCCGGTCTTGGCTATTCGTCCCTCCGGTTCGACGTAGCGGGGATCGGAGATAGCCCACTCCGTGAGGGTCAAAAGGGGCCGTTTCTGCACATGCACGAGGCGATCGCGGATGTGAGCGAAGCCTTGGACAGCCTGGAGGGCCAGGGATACCAGAAGTTTATTCTGGTCGGATTTTGCTGGGGGGCGCAACTCGCCTGCAACGTTGCCATAGCCGATCGGCGGGTCGAGGGTCAGATCCTCATCAACCCGCGCAGATGGTTTTGGAGTCTCGACACCGTTCAAGCTCCGATGTCGGGCCTGCGCCACCTGCTGAAAATGGCCCATCGCACCTCAGGCTGGGCGCGATTACAGCGCGGCCAAATCCCTCTGGGTAAAATCATCAATATAGCATCGCATCTGATCCGGCGGGCCTTTGAACCCCTGAAGCCTGCCATAAATGCGAGCCACAACGCCAAGGCCGCGATCGCTAGACTGCGCGGACTTCAGCTTCAGGGCATTGAATCTCTTATTATTCAGGGGGCCGACGATCCACTGCTTCCGGAGTTTGAAGCATTCTTCGACACACCCCGCGCCGGTCTTGGCGAGCTATTTGCGATGAAAACTCACTTTGCGGTTGGAGTAGGGCATTTGTTCCAGTCTCGTAGGAGTCTTGACGATCTCGCATCGACCGCCATGGACCATTTGACAAGCCTCAAATCAGCAATACGTGCGCCCGGTCGTGCCAAGACCTTAGTCCTGTAGCGCTATAAGGCATCGTGCCGACACTCGAGGATCGATAAGGTCCCGACATGCCCCAACTAAAGTGCCATAGATACCCGCCGACCCGACCATGGATAATGTGCGTTCTTGGCCATTCGAGGCGGCCAAATGATTGAGACCTTTGATCACATCATTGTAGGCGCTGGCTCAGCCGGGTGCGTTCTGGCCAACCGCCTGTCGGCCAATCCGAAATCCCGCGTCTTGGTGCTGGAAGCTGGGAGTAAGGACGACTGGATCTGGTTCCATATTCCTGTCGGATACTTGTTTTCTATAGGTAATCCGCGCGCTGACTGGATGTTTGAAACTCAGCCCATTCCCGGTTTGGACGGGCGATGCCTAGCCTATCCGCGAGGCAAGGTGATCGGCGGGTCGTCGGCAATCAACGCCATGATCTATATGCGCGGTCAGGCTGCCGACTATGACGGTTGGCAGAAGTTAGGATTGAGTGGTTGGGGCTGGGACGACGTCTTACCCCACTTCCTAGCCCAAGAGGACCACATCGCCCCGCCTGGCCCCCTGCACCGAAGTGGCGGGGAGTGGCGGGTGGAGCATCCGCGAATGCGCTGGGATGTCTTGGATGCCTTTGCGCAAGCTGCTGAATTGGCAGGGATTCCGGCTAGCGCCGACTTCAATGGCGGCGACAATTTCGGCTGCGGCTATTTCCAGGTAAACCAGAAGGCTGGGCGGCGCTGGAGTGCAGCGTCGGGGTTCCTGAAGCCAGCCCTAAAACGGCCCAATCTGAAGCTGGAGACCAAGGCTCAAGTCACTACAATCATTGTAGAAAATGGTCGTGCGGTCGGGGTGGCCTGGCGGCGGGACGGCCAAGCCTTCGAGGCTAGGGCGCGGGGCGAGGTTGTGCTTGCAGCGGGTGCCGTCGCCACCCCACAACTCCTTGAATTATCAGGGATTGGTGACGGCGGGCGGCTTTCCAAGCTGGGGATCGAGATGCGCGCTCACCTGCCTGGGGTGGGCGAGAACTTACAGGATCACTTGCAGATCAGGCCGTATTACGGGGTCAGCGGCGTCCGCACCATGAATGACCTCTATGCCTCGTGGTGGCGTAGGCCTTTGATGGCATTGGAGTATTTGGCATTTCAGCGCGGGCCGATGTCGATGGCGCCGTCGCAATTGGGGGCGTTTGCAAAGTCGTCTCCCGAACAGGCGACGCCCAACCTGCAATTCCATGTTCAGCCGTTGTCCCTGGAGCGGTTCGGGGAGGCGCTGCATCCCTTCCCGGCGATCACCATTAGCGTGTGTAACCTGCGGCCGACGAGCCGAGGGAGCATCCACGCCAGCGGGCCGAAGGTGACCGAGAAGCCATTGATTCAACCGAATTATCTGTCGACGCCAGAGGATGAGCAGGTCGCCATCGACGCCATGAAACTGGTCCGGCAGATCGTGGCCCAGGCTCCCCTCCAGCGGTTCAGTCCGCAGGAGCGTCGACCGGGTCCAGAAGCGCAGTCAGACGCTGAGCTGTTGGCTGCGGCTCGGGCTTTGGGTACCACGATCTTCCACCCCGTCGGCACGGCAAAGATGGGATTATCCAGTGATTCCATGGCTGTAGTGGACGAACGGCTGCGGGTGCACGGTATCGCGGGCCTAAGAATTGCCGACGCCTCGGTCATGCCGACCATCACCTCGGGCAACACCAATTCGCCGACCATGATGATCGCCGAGAAGGCGGCGGCTATGATGGTGGAGGACGGGGGTTAGAGGGTGCTCACCTGCATGTTCTAGGCATGTTCTATGTAGGTTTGCGGCGGGTTTAGGCAGCGGCGCGGGACGCGCGGCTGAGATCGTCAAAATCCAAGACTGGCTCGATTAAATGTCGCGCTAGATGGGCGACCACCGGCACCACGACCCCATCGCCGGCAAGATGGTAGGCGTCGTTATATCGGGCCGGCAATATGTAGCTGTCGGGCAGGCCCATAAGCCGCGCTGCCTCCCGCGCGGTGAGCAGCCGGGTGCGGACTACCGGGCCTTCCACCACCATTAAGGTCTGGCGCGAGCTGCCGCCGGACGGCGTGCGCAGACACCCCGCAAAGCCATCGAACCGCACCTCTGCGCGCTGGGCCTTGCCGCCCTGCCCGTCGGCACGCGTGCGGCGATAGACGGTGCCGACCTGCCGGTGTCCCGTGGCCTGCGCGGCGGCGATCTTGGCGCGGTGGAGCGGGGTCATCAGACTGAGCAGATGGTCGGTTATGGATGGCTCGTGCCAAGCGACACCCTCGGTCTCGATCAGGTCCGACAGGGGGGATGGCAATGTCGTCGCCGACGACAGGTTCCACCAAACGGCGGCCGCACGCACTGCAGGCGTCAGACGTTCATAGGCTGCGACCAGTCGTTCGGTCACCCAACGCGGTGGGACCACCTCGATTGTTAAACCCGGTGGCGTAACCAAGTCGCGCGGCACGGCCAGAATGAACAGGCGCGGACGCGATTGCGGGACGAAATGCTTTGCATCAACCACCAGGGCACCGAAGCTGTATCCCGCTTGAGCCAGGGTCGTTGCCAGGGCGGTGAAGTCCGCTCCACCCTTGGACGTGATTGCCCCTTCAACGTTTTCCAGCACCACAAGGCGCGGCCCCCGTCCTGCTCCACGCAGCTTTTCAATGAGCGCCCAAAACGACCAGAAGGTGCCTGACCGGGTCGCCCCCTCGCCCCCCTCGCCCCCCTCGCCCAATCCGCCGCGCACCCCGGCCAGGGACAGGTCCTGACAGGGGAAGGACGCCCAGGCCAAATCGGCCTGCCCTGGCAGATCGCTTGGCGTGAGACTGGCGATGTCGGCACAGACCAAATCGTCCTCACCCCAGTTGGCGCGATAGGCGGCCGCCTTGCGGGGATCAAAGTCATTTGCGAAGGCGCAGTGCCACCCTGCCCCCAGCCCGGCCCGCGCCATGCCGCCGCCCGCGAAGAACTCATAGAACTGGCGCACCGGGTCTCCCTAGCTCGGATTGTTCGCCGCAATGAATGCCGCGTAACCGTCAATATAGGCCTGGGGGATGAAGCCAGCCATCATCGCGCTGAGGTGACCCTTGCCGGGCAGGACGAGGTTGGTGAAGGCCTTGGCCTCACGGGTCAGCCGGTGGGTGCGGGCATTGGGGCGGTCGTATTCGCCGTTGATGGCCAGGATGGGCACGTTGAGGCTGGCCACGTCGATCTTGCTCAAGACCGCCTGCATATGCTCAGCCATGCCCTCCATCCGGGCGACCGCACCGCCGCCGCCCAGCAGGGCCAAGCCCTTACGGATCCGATCTCCCAGATCATTGCCGATCTCCTCGCCGCGACCAGCCCGGCGGGCCTTGGCTTGGGCGAGCGCTGCGGCTTCGTCGGGAGCCTCGCCGGTCAGGTCAGGCGGTACCTTAGATCTCCAGAAGCCGACCTCGCGGATGCCTGAGCCTTGGAATGAGGCGGTGATGAACCGCTCTGGCGCGCGGGCCAGCAGTTGCAGGGTGATGCCGCCGCCCATGGAGTAACCGCCGATATGGGCCTTGGCGATGCCCATCTGGTCCATGAATTCGAGCACGTCATCGACCATGGAAAACGGGCTGTGGCGCTGGCCACCCGATAGACCGTGACCGCGCATGTCCAGGGCGTAGACGTGGTTGGTCTTGGCCAATGCCGGCGCGATGCCGTTGGAAAACCAATTGCCGATAGCACTACCCCTCGCGCCATGGATCAGGATGACCGGGGTGCCGGAGCCGGCCTCCACATAGTGCAGCCGCGTCCCGTCGCTGACCGTAAAAAACCCGTCCGGCCAGCGGGTGCGCGCCGGATCGGTTTGCGTCGTAACCGACATTTGGCCTCGTTGAGGTGGGGGGCTGAAATGGTGGGCGCGGGTAGTGAGTCCTGCTGGGCGGAGGATATAGGTGGTGGGGGTTGCGGGGCAAGGGGCCGTTCAAAAGGCGAACCACCGAGCACATGAAATGACGCGGAATCTAGGAGGATCGATCCGTCCAAACCAACCTGCGGTGTTGTAGGGACGGCAAATAGTTCTTTTTCTGTTCTTTATTTCGAACGAGGACCATGCATAGAGTTTTGATCGCGAAGTGCACCTCCTGCGGCTTTGGCAAAATGGAGACAAGAATCGCAGGAACAGGCTCGTATGCGCGCGGGGATCAACCGCGTTCGGTACCAGAACCATTTGAGAAGCCCCCTCCCCCAAGCTAGCTCGATAGGGAAAATCTGTCATGGATGATCGCACCCATTTTCCAGTCATTGCGTTCTCAACGGTGAGGAATTTACTTGGAAATGGCTGGAAGGAGGACTTCCGCGCGTATCCAAGTTGGGACGTGATTCATCTGGCAAATAGTGAAGAGCTCAAGTGGAATGAGCGGATCGGCACGCTGTTCATCGACAACGACAAGCGGTCCTGGGTGGTTTCGCAAGTCGAGAGCTTGAGATATCGCACGCCCGCCTGGAAGCGGTTTGTTGCCAAATACCTGTATCGCGATCTCCGTTTTGTCGTTCATGAGATCGACTGCGAGATGGTTGCCACAGGTCCAGTCGCGTTCTCAGAGGTTCAAGATCGCGTTTGTCGATTGATCGACCAGAATAGCGACGACTGGATCGACGATGAAGCCATGGCCGGTGAGTCCGGGCCACCGGTCACGCTCGAGACGATCCTCGACTATGCAAAGAGTAGCGTCAGGCGGGCAACCACCGTTCACGAACTCTTGGCTAATGTCGGCGAAGCGTGGGACTGTAAATGGGGTGAGCCGGAGGCTGGGGAAACTTAGCGGCAGTGGCTGTGGCGCGAGGAAGCCATTGGTTTGAACCATGGACCACATTGGCGGGGACGGTCGCGTCTGGTTCGCCGACGAACTCATCCAGTACGAGAGCGAATGGATCGCCCAGGCCAGGGTTCCGGCAGGCCATAAGCGTTTGAACGCTCTGCTCGACGACTAGGACGCAGCGGCCATTTGCTCCCAACAACCGTCGGCCTGATCCTGCGTCGGAGGGACTGGCAAAGTTACTTTGTCCTTGCCAACTAACTCGCTCTATGGATATTTTGTTCCTGCTTTGTGCTACAACGATTCGACAGCGAGTGTTCGGCGATGGGATCATTTACCTCACTAGAGCTGTGCGCAGGCGCGGGAGGCCAAGCGAGGGGCCTTGAGCTAGCTGGATTCGAGCATAGCGGGGTCGTTGAGCTAGATAGGAACTGCTGCGAAACGTTGCGTTTGAATCGTCCGAAATGGACAGTTCACGAGGAAGACCTCAACGAATTTGACGGGCGGCCCTACAAAGGAATCGACCTTCTTGCGGGCGGCTTGCCGTGCCCTCCGTTCTCAGTTGCCGGAAAGCAGCTGGGAAAGGACGATGAGCGCAATCTCTTCCCGGCAGCTTTTAGATTGATCGATGAGACCAAGCCGAAAGCTGTGATGATCGAAAACGTGCGCGGTTTCCTCAGTGCGGTATTTGAGGACTATCGAGGCTTCATCAAAACTGAATTGTCGCGCCTCGGCTATGAGGCCCACTGGAGGCTTTTGAACGCGTCGGATTTTGGAGTGCCTCAGTTGCGCCCGCGCGTTGTCATCGTGGCGCTTCGAAATGATATCAAAGACAGGTTCGAATGGCCGACGCCGAGCCAGTTCGACGCCGCCACGGTCGGTTCTACGTTGATCGACCTCATGGCCGCGAGAGGGTGGCGGGGAGCGAAAGCGTGGGCCGCACATGCTGACGATATCGCGCCTACACTTGTCGGCGGCTCAAAGAAGCATGGGGGGCCAGATTTGGGTCCTACCCGCGCTCGGGCGGCATGGGCAAGCCTTGGGGTCAACGGCAAGAGTCTCGCGGAGGAGGCACCAGACCGTGATTTCGTCGGCATGCCGCGTCTAACTGTGGCGATGGCAGCGCGAATTCAGGGGTTTGATGATTCCTGGCATTTCTCGGGGCGCAAGACAGCTGCCTACAGACAAGTCGGCAATGCCTTCCCACCGCCTGTCGCACACGCGGTGGCAGCGAAATTACGCGAAGCGATGTTGGGAAGGGCCCGGACGGTTCGGAGCATCGAAGCCGCCTAGGCTATCGACTCAAGGCTATCGCCACCGTTACGGAATGGGCATGGCTAACCGACCGCTTGCAGAATCACATCCTGACTACGCGACACTGGCCCCGCTTAGTTCGGCCATCTATCGCTATGCCAAGGGTCGGGAGGCATTTGAGCGACAGGTCCCAATGATCCTTCGTCAGGCTATCGACGAAGTCATTGATGCGCCCAGGTCGAACCGCTTCAGGTTGGCTGAGACTGAGAAGACCGAGAAGACCTACCTAGGCACAAAGGTCGAGATTTTGCTCCGTAACTACCTTCAGATTCCGAAGGGCAAGGTTCTCGATCTATCTATCGACGGGGTCGAAACTGACATTAAGAATACAATGGGATCCAACTGGACCATCCCACTCGAGAGCCACGGACACCCGGCGCTGTTGATCCGGTCAAATGAGAAGACTGCGAGGTGTGACGTCGGTCTTGTGATTGTTAGACCAGAATACCTCAACCAGGGTACCAATCGAGACTCCAAGAAAACTCTCTCTGCAGTTGGAACTCAGAACATCTGGTGGCTCTTGCATAACCATCCATATCCACCCAATTTCTGGGAAATCATGCCTCTCGCTGAGCGCCAAGAGATCATGGCCGCGCGTAGCGGCGCAGAGAGAATTGCAGCGCTCTTTCGAAAGATTCAAGGCAAGCCAATCTCAAGGCTGCAAGTTCAAGCCCTCGCGCAACAACACGACTATATGAAGCGTGTCCGTCGCAATGGTGGCGCTCGGGATATCTTATCGCCGATGGGGATAGCGTTGCTTTGGGGCGGCAAGGACCGCAATGTAATCTCTACACTCGGGCTTGGTGATGTCAGTCGGGAAGAGTTTATCTCCTTCACCCCTGCCACAGATGAGGAACGAACCCTTCTGCGCGTCCTTCGCCATATTGATTGAGCGCGAGGTCCCTAGGTACAGCATTTCACCACCGTCAATTCACCCGCTGCACCACCACATCCCCAAACGTCATGAACACGAACGTCGTCCCCGACGGACCTCGATAATCCCCGACGCCTCCCGACAGATGCAACGCCAGGGCGGTGAATTCCCAGGCTTGCGCTTGGGTGCATTCGAACTGGGGGATGGTATAGGCGGTCAAGTCGTGGCGCACGCCGAAGTCGTAGGCGAGGCGGGCAGAGTGGGTCAGGGGTTCGGCTATCGACGGGTTGTCCCAGCTCCAGAGCCAAGTGGAGTCTAGTGAATCAAAGGAGCCGATCACCTGGACCGGGGCGGTGATAACGCGGCCACCCGTATGGGTGAACTGGATGGTACCAAGGTCGAGGTCGGCGTCCCAACGGTCGAAGTTGTTAAGACCCAACGCGCCGGCATTGAAGCGGGCCTTTTGATTATGCTCCTCCAGGGCTCGGCTGAGGGTGAGGTGAGGCTCACCCAATCGGCGGGGCTTTCTGAACACGTCTGAGCTCGCTTGGTTGGTCTGTTGAGCGCGCCAACTCTTGCACGCTGGCACCACCACAGCAACTCGCGCCACTTTGGAGCATTGGCCAGGTCTTGGTTGATCTTCGTTTGGCTGGCCTTAATTCTTGGGATCATTTCTCGCGGGGCAGAGTTGGTGTTGAAAGACCGTGTCTTCCAACACAGGGCAGTTGAATGAGCCAGACGCAGGACGAGTTTGTGCATCATCGCAATGTCGCGATCTATATGCGGCAACTGCGCTATGCGCCCAATGCGGTTCAGCGGGGTTTGTTGATGTCGCGGCTGGCCGGGGAACGTGTGCAGGCTGTGGCACATGGCTGGGCTGGCTACGGGCGGGATGCTGCGCAAGAAATTTGCACGTCATCGGTGGTGGGGCTAGGTCGTAAAACATGATGACCACCATTTGCCGCCCGTCCATCCGGCTTATCCCACTCGCCGCGCTTGTCGCCCTTTCGGCCTGCGCGCCGATGGCAGGCCCCGTGGGGAATGGCACCGTGCCGCAGCCTGCCAAGAGCGTCGACATCTCGCGCTATCTTGGCCGCTGGTATGAGCTGGGTCGCTATGAAGCGGGCTTCCAGAAGGACTGTGAGGCGGTAACCGCAGACTATAGCCTGCGCGCGGACGGCAAGGTCGGGGTGCTCAATAGCTGCCATAAAGGCGGGTTGAACGGGCCGCTGTCGACCGCAAAAGGCAAGGCCAAGGTCGTCGATGCGGCCACCAGTGCGAAGCTCAAAGTCTCGTTCTTTGGGCCCATCTATGGCGATTATTGGATCTTGGACCGCGCCGACGACTATAGCTGGGCGATTGTTGGCGAACCGAGTGGGCGTTACCTTTGGATGCTCAGCCGGACGGCCAACCCCGCCGCCGCCACGCGCAAGACCATCGAAAGCCGGGTGCGCGAGATGGGCTATGACTGGAGCCTGGTGCGCCCGACCCAGCAAGCGCCAGGCTGACCGCGTCGTAAAACCCGAACTGTTCGGTCTAACTCCGCCGTTCTCTTAGCGGATACACAGAATGGTTTTTCACTTGGCCCGCCAGAACGGCAGTGCCCTTTGATATTTTGAGAGACCCCTCATCCGACCCCGTTCCACGGGGCCACCTTCTCCCGCAAGGGGAGAAGGGAACACGAATGACCGCCTCAGAGATCCGAGGCGTCGCTGCACGGCGTCCTTCTCCCCCTGCGGGAGAAGGTGGCCTTTGCGGAGCAAGGTCGGATGAGGGGTCTCTCAGAGCGTCATGCGCCCCACAGGGCCCAAGTGAGAAGCAATTCCATCGAGCCGCTATGGCGTCGACGGCAGAAAAAATGAGGACACGCGCGGGATGTCGCGCGTGTCCTCGATTTATCTAGAGGTTGACCTCGCGGGCCAGGTCATCGAGCCGCGCCAGGATTTGGCTCTGGTCGTCAGGGCTCAAGCGATCATTCTGGCGACGCATGTCTTCGTCGTCACGCTTGATGGCGGCCAGGGTGCGCAGGGCATAATCACCGTTACTGCGTGAGATGGTCCGGTCGTCGATGGCTTGACGGATCCGTTGGTCAAACCAGACTTCGCGAGCCCGGGTATCCTCACGCGCGCCAGACCAACCTGGGCGGCTATAGGGGTAGTTGTTAGACGACTGTTGCTGTGCGGAGGTGGCGATCCACCGCCCACGCGCGTCATAGTAGCCCGTGACCTGACCGCGAACCCAGCGACCGTTACGGTCGTAGTAGCCGGCTTGCGGATCGGTAACCCAGACACCGTCTTCGTTGCGTCGGCCTGGGCGTTCGCCGACAACCCAACGGCCGTCATTGTTGTAGTATCCGGTAGCGGGGCCAGCGATCCAGCGGCCGCGGTTATCGTAGTGACCACTGGCAGTCTGACTGACCCAGCGACCCTTTTTATCATAATAGCCCTGTGATGATGCCGGCACCCAATGACGCTCAGCGTCATAATAGCCCGCTGCCGTGGCCTGGGAATTGGAGGCGATCCAGCGGCCATTGGCGTCATAATAGCCGTTTGGTGTGCCATCGACCCAGTTGCCGTTGCGGTCGTAATAACCGGTGGGGCGAACCGAACCCTGGGCATTGGCGTGCCAGACCCGGTTATTGTCATAATAGCCATAGGCGTGGGCGCAG
>JANLPX010000075.1:0-2535 GCA_031367485.1 Alphaproteobacteria bacterium
ACCGATGTTGGCGGCAAGGCCGCGCGCAAGGGCGTCTATCAGTGCAACGCCAAGCAATGTCGTGGTCAGTTCACCGCCACCGTTGGGACCGTCTTCGAAAGCTCCAAGGTGCCGCTCAACAAGTGGCTTCTCGCGACCTACCTCATGTCGGCGTCGAAGATGGGCTATTCGGCCCACCAGCTTCACCGCACCCTGGGCGTGACCTACAAGACCGCCTGGTTCATGTGCCACCGCATTCGCGAGGCGATGAACCCTGCCGATCCCGCGCCCATCGGCGGCGAAGGCAAGTTTGTAGAAGCCGACGAAACCTACATCGGCGGCAAGGAAGCCAACAAGCACGCCCATAAGCGCGAGACGAAGCGCGACCACTTGGGCGGCAAGCAAGCCGTCGTGACGCTGGTTGAGCGCCAGGGCCGCGCCCGCTCGTTCCACGTCGCCAACGTCACGTCCAAGACGCTGCGCAACGTGCTGGTGATCACCGCCGACCGCGCCTCACACCTGATGACGGACGGCGCCACCGCCTATGTCAGCGTCGGCAAAGAGTTCGCCAGCCATAGCGCCGTCGATCACTCAGCTGGGGAATATGTCCGCGACGGCTTCCGCCACTCCAATACCGCCGAGAACTTCTTCTCGATCCTCAAGCGCGGGATCAACGGCACGTTCATTCACGTCTCAGAGGCGCACCTGTCGCGCTACCTTGCCGAGTTCGACTTCCGCTATTCCAACCGTTCGGGCCTTGGCGTCAGCGACACGATGCGCACCGACGAAGCCCTGCGCATGATCGCCGGAAAGCGCCTGACCTATCGGCGGTCTGGTGAAGTCACGCACGCGTAAGCAGAAGGCGCGGAAGCTGTTGATAAAGCGCAAGCGTGTGGACGGTCCCGCTCGCGCGTGAACGGATCGGGTACGTCCCCTTGCAGAATCAGCAGCTCGGTGAATGAGATGGGGCGAGGGTGTTCAGACCCTCGCCCCTGAAACCGCTGGTACGAGCGGCCCCGTGTTCTCCCCTCCGATTGAATCGGAGTCTCACAGGTCGGTCAAGCCAGCATCCACAAGAGGATGCGATCATATGACCTTACCATCTTGGACCGAACGCAAGAAGATCGCCGCATGGACGGCGTGTCGCCCGCTCGACGGCCATTCGCCCGCCGACTACCGCGTCGATGCCTACGGGAATCTCATTCTCTGGGCGCACTACGGATCGCAAGGCGATTACGGCTGGGAGATCGATCACGCTCATCCGTCCGCCCTCGGCGGAAGCGACCACCTTGGCAACCTCCGAGCCCTCCACTGGCGTAAGAACCGCCAACTCGGGGGTCTCCTGGGTGGGGCGCTGAACTACTTTGCTCAAAGCGAAAATCCTCCGGCTCGGCGCGGCGGGATGTTTGGGCGCGGAAATCTCTAGGTCTTGGGCGCGGGCTTCGGCTCGCGCCCCTTCTTCAGCGGCTTGTGCGGCTTGTGAGGCGTGTTCGCCAACCGTCCAAGGGTCTCGGCGAAGCGGCTATCCGCTTCGGTATCGTCGTTAGGATCGGGGGATTTTTCGGTCATGGCCGACAAGATACCAGAAGGGCTCACGGCCTACAGCATCCCTCTAACCGACAAGGAATTGATGACCCTTGGCCGCATCACCGCAGCCTGGGCGCAGGTCGATTTTCTCACCGACCGTCTTCTCATGCTGACGATGGATTTCACGCCGGAGGACTTCAAAGCCCAGTTCGGGGACAAGATGTCAGGGGCTAGAATTGCGGCGCTGGACCTAGCGAAAGAGACGCTGCCTCCAGGCCCGGCGCGCGCCGGGCTCCTCGCCTTTGTGAAGGCCGCCAACGCGGTGAAGGGGGACCGCAACCACGCCGTCCACGGGATCTGGGGAAAGCGGATGGCTAAGAACCATGACTTCGTGGCGGCCCGGTTCGCCAGGGCGCCTGGGAAGCCCCTCAAGGCCCAACGCCTGAACAAGCTCTTTAACGACATCGCCCTCGCTTCCGTCCTGGGGATGAAGGCTGTATCCGAAATCACGGGGCAAGCGTTTGGGCTGCCCGCGAACTTCTATTTCGGGTCGCCGGCGACGGCGCCAGCGCGGCTCGCAGGATCGCGGATACCAATCGTCTTGGGTCGTCCATCTCAACGTCAAACCTAAGCAGCAGCGGAACCCCCGCCTCGATCATAGCGGGGGTGATCTCTAGCGCCGGCCTGTCCGTCGAATCAGTAGGGCAATCCATCTGCTTTGTCTCGTATATAACTGCCTGTCACAGGGCGGCCAAAAAGGCAAATCCGGCGATCTCGCCCCAGGGCAATCGAGTGAACGGGCGTCCATCGTTCGAAGGCCGCAACGTTGGGCAAGAAAGTCGAACCACCAAGCCCACCAAGCCCACCAAAACGATGAACACTGCCGCACGCAAAGCGCGACACCCCTCTCAACCTGGCCCCCTTGGTGTTCTTGGTGTTCTTGGTGGTGAATCAGACTTCACCCGATTGCCCTGGATCACGCGCAAGCTCCGAGCGCCCCGGCGCCTCCCACCGGCAGAAGCCAAACAG
>JANLPX010000076.1:0-5670 GCA_031367485.1 Alphaproteobacteria bacterium
GTAATGACGAAGCAGGCGTCGCCCTTATCGGCCCCAGCCTTTTCCAGGAACGGCTTGGCAGCCTCCCACACATTGACCGCGCCCAGAATATCGATCTCGAACATGCCGCGCCACGATGCCTCGTCGGCCCCTTGCACCAAGGCGCTAGCATTAGAGACCACCACATCGATGCCGCCGAGCGCTTCGCCCGCCGCGGTGATGAACGCCTTCAAAGCTGGGCCGTCGGCAATGTCGACCACCTGACCGAACGCCTTGACGCCTTTGGCCTGCAAGGCCGCGACGGTCGCTTCGACCTCATCGGCCTTGCGGGCACAGATGGCGACATTGGCCCCTTCGTCAGCAAACAGGTCAGCGATGGACCGGCCAATGCCGCGCGTCGCGCCGGTGATGACAGCGGTCTTACCCTTCAAGCCCAGATCCATGGTCGTTCCCTCACTTTGTTCGTTTCAAAAACCGTTCTAGCGAAACCCGCGATTGGCGCTACAGACTTCGCACATCGAAGTTCCATCGGGGCCGCAATGCTCGACACCTTTGACGCTAAGCTCGACGCGCAGTTCGCTCCAGTCGACCCGGCACGGCTTCGCGCGGTGTTGGAGCCGCTGCTGCCGAAGGGGGGTCTCGTCACAGCCATCGAAGGCATGAAACCCTATGAGAGCGACGGTCTAGCGGCCTATCGCTCCCTACCCGCCGCGGTGGCTTTACCCCAGACCGTGGCGCAGGTTCAGGCTGTGCTGCGGGCCTGTTCTCAGATGGGGGTACCCGTGGTCGCACGCGGCGCCGGTACAGGCCTCTCAGGCGGGGCCCTACCCTTCCCGGGTGGCTTACTGCTCAGCATGGCGCGGTTCAATGTGATCCTGAACATCGACCCCGATGCCCGCGCCGCCCGCGTCCAGCCCGGCGTGCGCAATCTGGCGATCTCTGAAGCCGTGGCTCATCTGGGCTTCTTCTATGCCCCAGACCCTTCATCCCAGATCGCCTGCTCCATCGGCGGCAATGTAGCCGAGAATGCGGGCGGAGTTCACTGCTTGAAGTACGGTCTGACAGTGCACAACATCCTGGCCCTCAACGTGGTGACTATGGACGGCGAGCTAGTACGGATCGGAAGCGGGGCGCTGGACTCCCCAGGCTTCGACCTGATGGCCTTGATGACTGGCTCGGAGGGCTTGCTCGGCGTCGTCACCGAGGTGACCGTTAAGCTCACACCCCTGCCCGACACAGCCCGCCTGATCCTCGCAGCATTCGACGATGTGGAGATCGCCGCTGAGGCGGTGGCCAAGATCATGGCGGCCGGGGTGGTCCCCGCAGGTCTTGAGATGATGGACGGACCAGCCTTGCGTGCTGCTGAAGACTTCGCTCATGCGGGCTACCCCAAGGATGCCGCCGCCATCCTGCTCTGCGAACTGGACGGCCAGGAAGACGATGTCGCCGAAGAGATCGCCAGGGTCTCGCAACTGCTCTCGGATGCTGGTGCGGTCGCGGTCCGCGTGGCGGGCGACGAGGCCGAGCGCAAGCGCTTCTGGGCCGGGCGCAAGGGGGCCTTCCCCGCCATGGGCAGGTTAGCTCCCG
Source organism: Alphaproteobacteria bacterium (assembly GCA_031367485.1). Taxonomy (GTDB): domain Bacteria; phylum Pseudomonadota; class Alphaproteobacteria; order Caulobacterales; family Caulobacteraceae; genus Phenylobacterium. The sequence goes on from JANLPX010000076.1 coordinate 1,567, forward strand.
ACTATTACTGCATCGACGGCACCATACCGCGCCGCTCACTGCCCAAGGTCTTGACCCAGATCGGCAAGATCTCCGAAGCCCACGGCGTGGGCGTGGCCAATGTGTTCCATGCCGGCGACGGCAACCTCCACCCGCTGATCCTGTACGATGCCAACCGCGACGGCGACCTTGAACGTGCCGAAGCGGCAGGCGGCGAAATCCTCGAACTGTGCGTCGCCGTCGGCGGCACCATCACCGGCGAGCACGGGGTCGGCCGCGAGAAGATCAATCAGATGTGCGTCCAGTTCTCCAAGGCCGAGATAGAGGTCTTTCACAGCCTGAAAGCTGCCTTCGACCCCCAGGGCCTGCTCAACCCCGGCAAGGCGATCCCGACCCTCGCCCGCTGCGCCGAGTTCGGACAAATGCATGTCCACCACGGGGAGCTGGCCTTTGCCCACATCCCTCGATTCTAGGGGAGACCTGACCGAAGCACTTGCGGCTCAAGTCCGCGTGGCCTCGGACAACCAGGTTCCACTGTGCATTCAGGGCGGCGGGACGCGAGCCTTCTATGGCCGCAAAGCTATCGGTCAAACCCTCGACCTGACCGGCCACAGCGGCGTCATCCACTATGATCCCAGCGAGATGGTGATCACCGCCCGGGCCGGCACACCCTTGGTCGAGATCGAGGCCTTGCTCGCCGCCCAGAACCAGATGTTGGCGTTCGAGCCGCCGAGTTTCGGATCAGGCGGTACGCTAGGTGGCGCAGCAGCAACCGGCCTTTCGGGGCCAAGACGCCCCTTCACCGGCGCGCTGCGCGACTACGTCCTAGGAGCCCGCATCTTGGACGGGCGCGGCGAAGTCCTGAGGTTTGGCGGTACCGTATTCAAGAACGTCGCAGGTTTCGATGCCTTCCGATTGATGGCCGGTGCCCAAGGCTGCTTGGGCGTGATCCTGGACGTTTCGCTCCGTGTTGTTCCCAAGCCTCGGGTCCAGACCTCACTGGTCTTGGAAATGCCAGGAGAAGCAGCTCAGTCTTGGCTGACCGGCCTGATGCGCCGCCCCCTACCGCTCTCCGGAGCCTTCCACGATGGCGAGCGTCTCCACCTGCGGCTTTCAGGCGGCGAGGCAGCTGTCGCGGTTACCACGCGCCAGCTAGGGGGGGAGGTCGAGAGCCTGGATGTCTGGTCATCCATTGGCAGCGTTACGCACCCGGCTTTGACAGGTCGTCCGGTCATGTGGCGCATCGCGGTGCCGCAAAATGCCGCGCCGTCCGAGTTGGCGGGCTGCCCATGGGACTGGGCTGGCGGCGTGCGCTGGCTGCAAGCCGAGAGCGTTGATCCCGCGATCTGGGACCTGGCTGCACGCTGGGACGGCCACGCCACTGTCTGGCGGGGGCCAAAGGACCAAGTCTTTCAGCCCCTGAAACCGCCAGTCTTCAAGCTGCATCAAAGGATCAAGGCGGCGATGGATCCGGCGGGCATCTTCAATCCTGGCCGTATGTATGAGGGGCTCTAGATGCGCACTGTGATCCAAGGCCCTCTGGTCGGCACCACCGGCGGTACCATCGCTGAGACCGCGCTGCGGGCCTGCGTCCATTGCGGCATGTGCAACGCCACCTGCCCGACCTACCAACTGACTGGCGATGAGCTGGAGGGCCCACGTGGTCGTATCTATCTCATGAAGCAAGCCTTGGAAGGCGCAAAGCCCACCCGCCTAACCTTGGACCACCTGGACTCCTGCCTCTTGTGCCGCGCCTGCGAGACCACTTGCCCGTCGGGCGTGATCTATCATGAACTCTACGATGTCGGTCATGCTGCGATCGTCGACGCGGTAGGTCGATCCCCTGCACAGCGCCTAATCCGGGGGTTAATTGCCTTCGTCTCGACCACGCCCTGGCTTTTCAGTGCCCTTGTCGAGCTTGGCCGGCTGGTGCGGCTCGGCCTGCCACAAGGCCTAAGAGCGAAACTACCGCCAAAAGTTGATGCCGGTGCGCGCCCTGTCACCAATCACGCCCGCCAAATGCTCCTCCTCACCGGCTGCGTGCAGAGCGCTGTGGCCCAGCACTTCAATTCTACGACCGCCCGCGTCTTCGACCGCCTGGGCATCGCTCTGGCTGAACCTCCGAAGGCTGGCTGTTGCGGCGCCGTGCATCGCCACCTTGATGACCCGCAGAAGGCCAAGACCCTCGCGCGCAGCAACCTCGACGCCTGGGCCTCAGCCCTCGACGCCGGAGCCGAGTCCTTGGTGGTCAATTCTAGCGGCTGCGCGGCCTTCATCCGCGACTACCCGACGCTGCTACGCGACGACCCCGCCTATGCAGAATTGGCGAAAAGGGTCGCAGGTCTGGTCCGTGACCCCGTCGAAATCCTAGAACGGGAAGACCTCATCGCGCTGCGAACGCCCGCCGCGCCGCGCATCGTGGTCCACGAGCCCTGCACGCTTCAGCATGGGTTAAAGCTAACCGGAAGCATCGGATCCCTATTGGAACGATTGGGCTACGATCCGCAACTTGTCGCCGACAACCAACTCTGCTGCGGGTCAGCCGGAGCCTATTCCTTGCTGCATTCCAAGATATCCGCCCAACTCAAGACCGCCAAACTTGCGGCCCTGAACCATTCCAACCCAGACGCAATCTTCACCGCCAATATCGGCTGCTGGATCCACCTAGCAGACGGCTCTCAAGCTCCAATACGCCACTGGATAGAAGCTGTGGAAGACGTCACCTCGCCTCAACCGTAGACAAACGCCGGATCGTTTAGATCGATCAGCGGAATCTGATCCTTCTCGGCCCAATAATCCTGACTGTGTTGCCACTCGGGCTTAGGTCCACTTTTGGGTAGCAGGTGCATGCCGCGCATCAGGTAGCCGGGATTGAAGTTCTCAGGGTCGATCCAGGGCAACAAGGGCATGTCCTTGTCCTCTGCCCGCAATGCTGGGGTTACCCGCTTGGCCCCCCTCGCCTGCATGTGAGCCAGCATCTTGCAGACAAAATCACCGACCAAGTCGGCACGCAGAGTCCAGCTGGCGCGGAAATAGCCGAACACCCAGACCATGTTGGGCACACCCGTGAACATCATGCCGCGATAGGTCACGGTCTTGCCGAAATCGAGCGGAGCTCCATCAATAGTGAAGGCGATGTTACCCAAGACGCTGAGGTCAAACCCTGTGGCGGTGATGATAATGTCGGCCTCCAAAGTCTCTCCAGACTTCAGCAAAATGCCCTTGTCGGTGAACCGATCAATCTCGTCGGTGACTACAGAAGCTTTCCCCGAATTGAGACCCTGAAACAGGTCCCCGTCGGGGATGAAGGCCACCCTCTGACGCCAAGGCCGGTAGGTGGGCGTAAAGTGCTTGGCCACCTGATCTTCGGGCAGGAAGGCCCGCACTCCGGCCAATAACTCTTCACGCACGGCATCGGGTTCTTCAAAGGCCCGCTTGGCAAAGGTGGCCCCGTTGAACAGGATCTGCTTCCGAACGATCTCATGAATCCAAGTTTCGTCGATCTCCAAGGCCCGCAAGGTATCCGCCAGTTCGATCACGTTGCGACCCGGGATGAAAAAGGTCGGAGAGCGTTGCAGCATGGTGATGTGACCGCAGCCTTCGGCCAGAGCGGGGATCAGAGTTGCGGCTGTGGCCCCCGAGCCGATGACCACGATCTTCTTGGCCTTATAGTCCAGGTCTTCGGGCCAGGACTGCGGATGGACGATCTGGCCTTGGAAATCCGCCATGCCAGCCCAGTCAGGCGTATAACCCTTGTCGTGGCGGAAATAGCCCTGACACATCCAAAGAAAGTTGGCGATAAAGGTGACAGTCTGTCCGGTGTCAGACCGTGTGGCTGAGATGGTCCATTGATTGTCCCCGCTTGACCAACTGGCGCTGGTGATTTGGTGGCCGTACCGGATGTGTTGGCCTAGATCATTCTCGGCGATCACTTCGCCCATATAATTCCGGATCTCAACGGCGCTAGCGATTGGCGTGCCTGTCCACGGTTTGAACCGATAGCCGAAGGTGTAGAGGTCGCTGTCAGAACGGATCCCCGGATATTTGTGGGTAAGCCATGTGCCACCGAAACTCTCCTGGGCTTCTAAGACGACAAAGCTGGTGTCTGGCCGCTGCTGAGTAAGA
>JANLPX010000120.1:0-11623 GCA_031367485.1 Alphaproteobacteria bacterium
GCCCGACAGATCGCGATCATGATGTGGGCGAAGTCTTGGCAGACACCGCGCCCCGATTTGAGTGCTAGATCAATGGGGCTCTCGACGTCTGTCACGCCGGGCTCATAGGCGAACGCGTTGTAAATCTTCGTTGAAAGTGCGCGAACGGCCGTGAGAGGATCAAAGATCTTAAGGCGATCAATGTCGTGCTGCAGCACGAAGGCTTTGAGCGCCTCGGTTTCTATCGCAAAACCGTGATGGCGCAGGAAATCAAAATTCTCGCCCCGAATAAAGTCTCCGCGCAGGCGTTCCCACTCTCCCATATCAAGGGCATCGGGCAGGATCGGGTCCGGTTGGGTTTCCACAGCCGAACGCGCTGTAATGATCAACCGCTCATGGGGTTGGGGGACGTCGAAGTGATAGACCGCATTTCCGAAGACATCGGCGTAAGAGAATAGCTGAGCAGGGGGATCTAGTTCTAGCTCAAAGCTGACCAACCGTTGGGTTCCAACCTTTTGGGGTTGCATCCAGAGTTCCATGACGCTCTCACGAACATGGCGATCATAGTGGTATTGCGTGACGTGGCGGACTTCCAAAAGCATCATAAACCTCAGGCGGGAAGCCGCATTTCAAGGGAATAGGCGACGAACGTGTCATAGATCGCAGAGTGCACCAGTGCGCACTCCTCAAGCACGGTGTTGAGAAGGCTCGCGGCATTATCGAGGTTAATGTTCTCAACATCGGCGTATTGCAGACGTGCTTTGAGGCGACCCGCTAATCGCTCAGGTCCGACATTACCGGTGCGTTCAATATGGCTGGCGGCACCGACCAAATGCTCTTCAATTCGGGCAGTAGAAAAGCGGATCGAGCGCGGAAAGTCCTCGTCGAACATCAGGAACTGAAGGATGAGTTGGGGGCGAATATCGGCGGTATATCGACGAAGATAGGGTTCTAGGGCGCAGCTCATTCGCAGTAGGCTGGTTAGGGCAAAGTGATCGGTCATCGGGGGTTGTCCCGGCTCAGCAAAACACGCCTTGAGAAGCCGAGAGATCAGCTGGGCGCGCTCCAGATAGATACCCAGCAATAGAAATCGCCAGCCTTCGCCGTGGCTCATGGTTGCGTCAGCGGCACCCTTGAACAGGTGAAGATCGCCAATGATGTCATGCAGGAAGCTCGACGATCCATTGGCAAACGCCTTATCGGCTCCGGGGCCTGTAACCCGAAGGTAGATCAAATTCAGACGCTCCCAGGTTTCTGTCGTGATCTGATCGCGAACCTGGCGCGCGTTCTCTCGCGCTCGAGACAGCGAGGTCGTAACCGATCCATTACTACTCCGGTCAAGGGCCAGCCCAAGGGCCGCATCATAGGGTGACATCGACTTGTTGAGGTTGGAGTCGCCGACCGCAAGAAGGGCAACACGAGCAACCTGGGAGGCCGCTTCCGTCCGGTCCAAGGTTGCATTGAGCATGACGTCTGAGAGCCGACATACATGTTCGGCTCTCTCAACATATCTGCCGATCCAGTAGAGGCTATCGGCCACTCGGGCGAGCATCATGGCAGTGCCTCCTCTTGGGCGGTTTCCGCACCCAAAATCCAAGTGTCTTTGGAACCGCCGCCTTGGCTGGAATTGACCACAAGTGATCCCTTTCGAAGGGCAACACGGGTGAGCGCGCCCGGAGTCACCGTGATCTTGTCGCCGGAGAGGATGAAGGGACGAAGATCTACGTGTCGCGCGTCAATGGTTCCGTCGATAAGGCAAGGTGCTGTCGAGAGTTGGATGGTGGGCTGAGCGATGTAGTTTTCGGGATCGGCCTTGATCGCATCTGCGAAATTCGAGCGTTCTTCTGCTGAGGCGTGTGGTCCGACCAACATGCCGTACCCGCCTGATGCACCAACGGCCTTGACCACAAACTTATCGAGGTTGGCCAGGACGTGGCTCATTTGCGACGGTTCGCGGCAGAGAAAGGTCTCGATATTAGGTAGGATCGCGTCTTCGCCGAGATAATAGCGAATGATCGCTGGAACATAGGCATAGATGGCCTTGTCGTCTGCGACGCCCGTACCCGGTGCGTTACAAATCACAACGTTTCCCGCGCGATAGGCATTGAACAAGCCCGCGACCCCCAGGCTCGAATTGCGCCGAAATGTCAGGGGGTCGATGAAGTCGTCATCAACGCGCCGATAGATGACGTCGATGCGCCGCAAACCTATCGTGGTTCGCACGTAGACCATGTTGTCGTGGACAACGAGGTCACGGCCTTCGACGAGCGGAACTCCCATGAGACGGGCGAGATAGGCGTGTTCAAAATAGGCAGAGTTATAAACTCCGGGCGTCAGCACTACGACCTGCGGATTGGGACGCCAGTCGGCCGCCATGCTCTTGAGCGTGGCCAAGAGTAGGTCTGGATAGCGATCCACATTGCGCACACCTGCTGCGCGAAAGGTGCCTGGGAAGGTGCGCTTTGAGGCTTCTCGATTGGCCAACATATAAGAGACACCTGAGGGCACCCGAAGGTTGTCCTCCAGCACCGCGAACTGGCCGTCGGGCTGGCGGATCAAGTCAGAACCGCAGACGTTGGCGTAGGCTTGGTGCGGAACAAAGAGGTTTTGCATCTCGCGACGGTAAGATGGCGCACCTAGAACCAAGTCACGCGGTGCAACCCCGTCCATAAGGATTTTTTGCTCGCCATAGATGTCGGCGAGAAACATGTTCAGTGCGCGAAGGCGTTGGACCAGACCCGCTTCGATCTTTGACCATTCGTCAGCCGGAATAATCCGCGGTAGCAAATCAGTTGGGATGATGCGCTCAGACGAGCTCTCAGCGCCGTAGACCGTGAACGTGATGCCCTGGAGCAGGAAGAACCGCTCGAGTGTCTTCTGACGCTCGGCCAATTCGAGGTCGCCTAGCGCCGCAACCCGCTGCGCCAAGGCGGCGAAATGCGGACGGACTGTTCCCGCGGCATCCAACATTTCGTCGTAAGGGGTCAAAACGGTTGCCCGCTCTGCCTGTCGTGTATTCGCCACCCGGAACTCCACAGTTGGATCGTCATAGGCCTTGGTGCTGAGCCTATCTTAGAGACCATATTGACCGATAGGTCGGTGATAGTCTTGGTTTGAGTAATTTCTGGGCGTTTGCATGGAAAACAGGCACCTGAGAGGGGAGCGTTGAAGCGAGAGCTAAGTGTTGCGGGTTACACCCGGGGCCGAGGCGGGCTACACGGTTAATCGGGCACAGTAGGGATTATCGACTTGATACGGCTCACATATGCTCTCGTGACCTCAGCGGTTCTGGTGGCCGATCTCGGCGCCTGGGGCGTGCAAGCGGCTGGACCTCGAGCGCTGTTGCTGGGAGACATCAAACCGAAGCTGAAAGCCGAAATTCAGACCGCAATTGGTGAGGACGACCGACCCATCAGCAACCGGTTTGAAGCTAGGCGTCGGGCGCGGGAAGCCGGTGAAGACGCTATCTCCGTCCTGCGCTCAGAAGGCTATTACGCTTACCAAGTGGATACAGATGTGAGCGACAGCTTGCCGGCCATTCCGACTGTGAAAGTAAAGCCCGGTAAACGGTTTGTGGTTGCAGACCCGGAAATTCAATGGATTGGCACTCCTCCGATCGCCCAGGTCCAACGCGCAGGTGCCGCCGTTATGGGGCTTGCGAACGGCCAGGCGGGGCGAGCAGCCGACGTCCTTTCGGCAGAGGGTCGAATTATCGCGGCGACCCAAAAGCGGGGCTATGCTGACGCTTTGACCGCGCCGCGCAATGTCGTCGTGGATCATGCAGATTTCACTTTGCGTCCGGAGTTTCGGATAAATGCGGGTGAGCGTGTGCGCCTAGATCGGCTGCAACTCGTCACGTCCGGTAAGACGGATCCCAAATGGCTTTCACATTTGGCTCCTTGGTCGAGCGGTGCCGTCTATGACCCGGCAGATGTGGCCGAACTGGAACGGCGGCTACTAGATACGGGCGTGTATGACTCAATCTCCGTGGCTCTGGGGCCCATCGAGCAAACCACTCCAGAGGGACTTCGGCCTGTCCTAGTCAGCTTGACCGATCGTGCCTATCGTCGCCTAGAACTGGGGGCTAGCTATTCGACAAGTGAAGGTTTCGGGGCCGATGCTCGGTGGACCCGGTTCAACATTCTTGGTCGGGCCGATACGATATCAGTCTTTGGGAGAGCCTCGACGATTGATAGCCGTATTGGTGCTGAGATTGCACTTCCGCATTGGCGGCGGCCGCGCCAAACGCTGAAGGCCAGCACTGCTATCTACAGTCTCAAAACTTCCGCTTACGACGAAATGGGTGTCGGTGTGAGTGCTGACGTCGAACGACGTTTTGACAAGACGTCCTACCTCACCCTTGGAGGATCTATCGATTACAGCCAAACAGACGAGGTGCAATCACGCACCCTGCTACCCCTGGGGCGTAAGCAGGTTATCCTAGGGGGCCTCGGTGTCGCCTACATTGATCGATCTGATGATCCCCTTGATCCAAAGCGCGGCTGGCGCATGGAGATGCGACTTGAACCTACTCTGATCACTGGAAATACGACTTTGCCTTACCTGCGGGTTCAAACTCAAGGCTCTGTCTATTACCCGTTCGATGCGAAAGCTCGAACCTTGGTTGCTGGGCGGTTGAAGATCGGGTCCATTCTCGGTGGAACCATCCCTGAGGTGCCGGCATCCCGGCGGTTCTATTCGGGTGGCGGCGGTTCAGTGCGGGGCTATACCTATCAGGCCATTGGACCTCACCTTACCGACAATACACCCGAAGGCGGGTTGGCTCTGCTTGAGGCTTCGGCAGAAATTCGATACAAAATTGACCAACACTGGGGCGTCGTTGGCTTTGTCGACGCTGGCTCGGTTGGTTCAGATCAAATTCCCAATGGCAAGAATCTGAGTCTCGGCGCCGGATTCGGCATCCGTTACGACCTTGGGTTTGGACCGATCAGGATCGATTTCGGTGTGCCGCTGAACCCGAGATCGAATGATCCGAAATTTCAAATTTACCTCAGCATCGGCCAAAGTTTCTGATGGCTGCTGACCGTCAAGACAGTGGGCCGCCCAAGCGCAAGTGGCGATGGTGGCTTGGGCTATTGGTTCTTGTAGCTTTGCTTGGCGGCCTGATTGTTGTTGCGCGGCTGGGCCCACTTTTGCCGCAAGGCCGTAACATCGTCGAAAAGGCCCTAGATGGGCGTCAACTCGGCCAATTGGGTCGCCTGAACATCCGCGGTTTACACGGCGATGTTTGGAGTAAGTTTGGTGTCGATCAGCTCACAGTATCGGACACGAAGGGTGTGTGGCTCGAGGCAAGATCGGTATCGGTGGCTTGGCGTAGCCTCAAATTGGTCGGTCGTCACTTGCAGATTGACCGCCTTAGCGTGGGACAGGTCGCTGTCCTTCGCCGACCGATCTTGGGGCCAAAGAAACCCCAACGGCCCACGCCGATCAGTTTGCGGATCGAAGACCTGAAAGCGCGCGTGGAGTTGTCACCGGCATTCAGTTATCGACGTGGCTTGTTTGATCTGGATGGCAACGTCGCGATGGGCCTGCATGGAGGCCCCGTGGGGCAACTCCGGGCCCTCAGTCTTTTGCATCGCGGCGATCACGCGTTGCTTGCGGTCAACCTCGCGGACGCGAAACACCTGGTCATCAAAGCTGATGTCGTCGAGGCGCAAGGTGGAGCTATCGCGGGTCTCTTAGGCCTGCCTATCAACCAACCATTGCTTATAGATGCCCAGGTCGGAGGCACGGGCGAAAAAGGGACGATAAAGATTCTAACTACCTCCGGCCTCGATCACCCGGTCGAAGTCGCCGGAGGATGGACCCCTGCAGGGGGCACGGCCACGGGGCGAATTTCGCTCGTCGCGTCGTCTTTGACCAAGAGCCTTGCGGGCAGGCTAGGTCCTGAGGCACGGATACAAGCTGCCGCTTGGCGGACATCCGGCCCCCTCTATGACTTAGCCGTCCGCGCTAACTCCGATAATTTGACGGTCAATGCTTCCGGCTTGGCAGACTTCGGAAAATGGGAAACTGGGCCCGCGGGTCTGAAGGTGGTTGCTGAAACGCCGTCCTTAGTCAGCTTGGTCGGGGGGCCAGAGACGGGAAAGACTACACTGTCGGGGCTGCTGAGGGGCGGGCAACATTCTGGTCGCTGGGCAGGGCGCGTGGACGTAGCTGGTCTGGCAGTAGAAGCCTATCAACTGAACAGTATCTCCGGTCCGCTCGAGTTCGGTTGGCAGAAGGGACAATTGGACCTGCGCGGCACACTTTCCGGGGTTGGGGGAAGAGGCTCGGGGTATCTCGTGGCCCTCTTGGGGGCTGTACCATCAGTTCGCTTTGAAGGCACTCGCCTTGCTGATGGTCGGCTTGTCCTGAAGGATATTCTAGCGAACGGTTCGGGATTGCTGGTTCAAGCCAGCGGCGCCCGCAGTCTTCTGGGCGGCCTGACTCTTGATGGTCGGGCGACAGTTTCAAATCTTCAGCGCGCACAAAAAGGGGTCGCTGGTCGTCTGTCAGCGACCTGGCGCGCGGGTCAAGCCGGACTGGGAAAACCTTGGACGATCACATCGCGTATCGCAGGAGATAGACTTTCGACGGGCTATGGTCAGCTGGATCGATTGATCGGCGCGTCACCAAAACTTGAGATCAAGGGTGAGGTTCTTGGTCGCCAGATATCGATTATTAAGGCCAGTCTTGTTGGCCCAGCGCTCCAAGCAAGCTCGGCTGGTATTATCGCTCCCGATGGTCGGCTTGGGCTTGATCTGAATTGGTCAGCGCAAGGCCCGTTTGAATTTGGACCATTGGTTGTTAGCGGCAGGGCTCGCGGCACCGGCGGGATCACGGGTACGGCGACACAGCCCCACGCTGATCTACTGGCTGACTTTGAGGCGGTTGATCTGCCGCGACTGCCTCTGACGGACGCCCATCTTGTGATGAGCTTTGATCGGACTCCCCAGGCGATCGGCGGTGGCTTTGTCCTACATGCTAACAGCGCCTATGGGCCGGGGATGGCCAAGGCGACATTCGGTGCGCCCGCGGGTGGGTTGGAATTGCGTGACCTGTCGGTTGCTGTTGCTGGCCTTTCAGGTGAGGGCAGTCTTAGCTTGCGTTCGCAGGGCAAGTCGCGGGCCGATCTGAAGATTGCGGTGTCCAAGGGCGCATTTCTCGATGACGGAAGTGTATCGGGAAGTCTCAAGCTAGAGGATGGCGCGAATGGGCCGGTTGCCCATATCAATCTACTCGCACGCAACGCCGTCCTGCCGGGGCAGAGGCTAGAGATTGGCGCGGCGAGGTTCTTGGCTGACGGCCCGATTGCGCGACTTCCCTACATGCTAGAGGCAACTGGCGCGACGACGGCTGAGCAGTGGTCTCTTTCAGCCCGAGGTGTAATCAAAGAGAGCGATCCTAACTGGATCACCGAGTTCAACGGTGAGGGGAAGTATGGACGGCGCGTTCTGAAAACTTCCGAAGCGGGAATTCTCGTCGTTGGTCGTACTGAACAGTCGGCGCGAGTTCGTTTGGTGACGACTGACGGTGGCCAAATCGGAATTGACGGACGTTTGTCCGGGCGAAACGCCGAGATTGATGCGCGGATCGACAATCTCGACATGGCGATGGTGGACCAAGATTTGGTTGGCCGGGTTGATGCCGCCTTGCACCTAAAGGGCGAAGATACCGATCTGAGCGGGACGTTAAACGCAGAACTGGCTGGTGTCCGCGGTAAAGGAGCAGATGCCTCGGAGGGGCTCGGAGGGACGCTGAAGGGACGTTTGCAAGGCGCAAACCTTAGTATCGATACCGCGCTGACCAACGGTCAGGGGTTAAAAGCCAGAGGAAACTTCGTGTTGCCGGCAGAGGCTTCTGCCGCGCCATTTCGGATTGCGATCAATCGTAAGCGACCTCTCAGGGGGGAGGTGTATGCCGACGGCGAAGTCAAGCCGCTTTGGGACTTGTTGGTTGGCGGGCAACGCGAACTTGCCGGGCGGGTCAAGCTTCAGGGCGTGGTGAGTGGGACTCTCGCCGACCCTCGGGCGGTCGGCAATGCTTCGGTCACGGCGGGTCGCTTCTCTGACGCTTGGTCAGGTCTTGTTCTGCGGGATGTGAATTTTGTCGCAGATCTCGCGGACAATGTCGTCAATCTGTCTCAAGTTAGAGGCAGCGACGGCCATAGCGGAACCGTCGAAGGTGAGGGGCGCGTTAGTCTTGTCAGGGCGGGAAGCAGCACCTTCGAGCTAGACCTCAAAGGTTTTCGACTGATCGACAATGACCTGGGAACGGCCTCGGCCACCGGTAAGGTCACGCTGGATCGCAAGGCCGATGGCAAGGCGCGTATAGCTGGAAATCTGAATGTTGACCGAGCCGACATTGCCGCTCGCGCGCCGACACCGTCAGGCGTGACAACGATGGACGTTGTTGAGATCAACCGGCCAGTTGAACTCGGCGGCTCACTGCGTCCTGCTGCGCGTCCGGCCGACTCTGGAATCTCGCTGGATGTTGGATTAACGGCTCCTCGGCGCGTATTCCTGCGTGGTCGCGGGTTGGATGTTGAGCTGTCGCTGGACGCTCACGTTGGCGGAAGTACCGCCAATCCACGGCTGACCGGCAATGCCCGGGTCGTGCGTGGCGATTTTGATTTCGCCGGAAAACGATTTGTATTTGATGAGCGAGGGGTGGTCTATTTGGCCAGCAATCCCAGCGATATTCACTTAGATCTCTCTGCCACCCGAGATGACCCAACGCTAACGGCCGTGGTTCGAATTCGCGGTACGGCCGCCAAACCAGAGATTATCCTTACGTCCACCCCAGCGCTGCCCAGTGACGAGGTTCTGTCTCAGGTTTTGTTTGGACGATCAGCAGCGCAATTATCGCCACTTGAGGCAGCTCAGCTGGCGTCAGCGTTGTCGTCCTTGGCGGGCGGCGGTGGGTTTGACGTCATAGGCAATCTGAAGACCTTTGCAGGTCTTGATCGGCTGGCGCTCGGTGGCGGAGGCCAGACCGGGGTTACGGTTTCTGGCGGCAAGTATCTGACAGATGACGTCTATCTTGAACTCACCGGTGGCGGGCGCGACGGCACAGCCGCCCAAGTAGAATGGCGCATCGGCCGGTCCCTTTCGATCATTTCCAAGATTGCGGGCCAGGGCGATGGCAAGCTCGCGGTCCGGTGGCGACGCGACTACTGAAGTACTGGTTCGAGCATGTGATCGGTCGGCAGATGAGCGCTGATATCCAAATCTGACCTGAGCGCGAGACGTTGATACAAGGCTTCAAAGTCTTCTTGGGTGGCCTCTAGCAGGGCCTTCAGCGAAGGCACGGCAAAGTAGATGTCTTGTAGATCATCGATCCGGTAGGGCGTGCGCATAATCCGCTCGAGGTCGAACGCCAGCCGACGAGGGCGAGGGTCAGTCAGGGCAAACTGAGTCTCAGTCCGCGAGGAAACGATACCGGCACCATAGATCCGCAAGCCCTCTGGTGTTGCCAGGAGTCCAAATTCCACAGTGTACCAATAGAGCCTGGCCAGATTATGGAGTTGGCCTCTCCCTTGGGCTCTTAGGCCACCCTTGCCGTAGGCGACCATATAGTCAGCAAAGATCGGGTTGGTGAGCATGGGCACGTGGCCGAACAGGTCGTGGAACACGTCAGGCTCTTGCAAATAGTCGAGCTGGTCGGGTTTGCGAATGAAGCGCCCTGCCGGAAAACGGCGATTGGCCAAGTGCTCAAAAAACACGGCATCAGGGACCAAACCGGGCACGGCGACAACCTGCCATCCCGTCAGTCGCTCTAGGTCTTTGTTGATCTGTTCGAGTTGGGGGATCCCCCCGGCACCAAGATTGAGAGCTTTCAAACCGCTCAAGAAGGCGTCACAGGCGCGGCCGGGCAGAAGTTGAGACTGACGGGCATAGAGCTTGTCCCAAACCGCATGCTCCGCCGCTTGGTAGCTTTGCCAGTCCTGATCGATGATCCAATCGTCATTCATGACGGCAGGATGGACCAGGTTAAGGAGAATTTCCGTTCGATTAGTGCCCTAAATCAGGGTTCTAGCGAACCATTCGTGCGTCAAACCTGCTAGGCGAGGCAGATCAATGACTAACCTTGGGCTTCAGGGTGTAGTGCGCGCCATCGAAGGAATCGAACAGCACGGGGGCCTGGGGATGGCCAACGGGTTCCCCGCTCTCGTCGGGGAGCAGGTTCTGCTCTGACACGTAGGCGACATAGGCGTTCTCGTCGTTTTCGGCCAGCAGATGGTAAAAGGGCTGATCCTTCCGAGGGCGAACATGCTCTGGGATCGAAAGCCACCATTCCTCAGTGTTCGAGAAGGTTGGGTCCACGTCGAAGATCACGCCCCGGAAGGCGAAGATTCGATGCTTGACGACGTCGCCGATGGCGAACTTGGCCATACGCACGTCGGCCAAGGCCAACGGGTTCTGCGCGCTTTGATTTTCGGTCTGAACGTTCATCACAAGAATCTATACCAAATCACCTAACTGGGAGGTGAACGTAATGCTCCCGTCGCAGATCGCAAGACAACGCCTTTCGAGCGCCCGATCTATCGGCTAAGGTTGCTTCAACTGAGGCGTATTCACGCCTGCGAAGGACAAGGTCCATGTCTGAGGCGCTGCATGCGCCCGGTGCCATCAAGAATGGCCGGGAGAGATCCGATAGCGATCCGCCGCTTTATGGCGCGCTGGACCTCGGAACTAACAATTGCCGGCTGCTGATTGCCACCCCTGCCGGGCGCAGTTTCCGCGTGGTGGAAGCGTTCTCGCGAATTGTGCGGTTAGGGGAGGGGCTGTCACAGACAGGTCGCCTCTCAGAGATTGCCATGGACCGCGCCATGGGGGCTTTGAAGATCAGTGCGGAAAAAGTCCGACGCCGTCGTGTGCTGAAGCTGAAGGCGATCGCGACCCAGGCTTGTCGGTCGGCAGAAAATGGCCCGGAGTTCATAGCGCGGGTCGCAGAAGAAACCGGTCTGAAGTTGGAGGTCATTACGCCGCGCGAAGAGGCGCAGCTTTCGGTCGCCGGGTGTCTCAACCTTTTGGACAAGACATCGAAGGCGGCGTTAGTTGTGGATGTCGGCGGTGGTTCGACGGAGCTGTCTTGGGTTGACCTGACGGGCGGCGGATTGGACGGCGACATTGCGCGCTTCGCGGCGGGCAAACTGCCGATCAAGGCCTGGCACTCTATTCCGATTGGGGTTGTCACCCTGGCCGAACTGTTCCCTGAGGGCGAGGTCGCGACGCAGACTTGGTTTCGTGCGATGGTGGATCACGTAAAAGCTGATTTGGGCGCGTTTCGCCGGGCAGATCCGATGCGCCCGATATTTGATGTCGACGCAGCCCACATGATCGGGACTTCGGGTGCGATCACCAGCTTGGCTGGGATGCACCTTGGATTGCCTCGCTATGATCGCGCGCAGGTCGACGGCATCTGGATGAGTAAGGCGGAATGTGAAGCAGCGGCAGGTCTGTTGCTTAATCTCAGTCCTCAGCAGAGGGCCGACCAACCCTGCATCGGGCCAGATCGATCTGACTTGGTGTTGGCCGGGGCGGCAATCCTGCAGGCCGTGCAAGAACTCTGGCCATGCACGCGGGTGCGCGTGGCTGACCGGGGTCTGCGGGAAGGCATTCTGATGTCGCTAATGTCG
>JANLPX010000123.1:0-8669 GCA_031367485.1 Alphaproteobacteria bacterium
CGGCCCAAAGGCTGGACACGTTCGCCGACATGCAATGTCCAGTCGGGATGAGCGCGCAACAGATCAGAGTCCGCATTGGCCATTTCCGGCTCGACCCACAGACCAAACTCCATGCCAAGGCCACGAACATGATCGATCAGAGGTGTTAGCCCGTGGGGATACTTGGCGGGGTCGACCGTCCAATCGCCAAGGCTGGTGGTGTCGTTATTGCGGCCGACAAACCAGCCGTCATCAAGGATGAACCGTTCAGCCCCGACCTTGGCCGCCAGGGTGGCGAGGTCCTTCAGTTCGGCCAAGTCGTGGCGGAAATAGACCGCCTCCCACGTGTTGAAGTGAACCGGGCGGGTCTTGCCCACCAGCCGGCCACCCAAGACTGTGTCACGCACAAAGGGGTGGAACCTGTCGGATAGGCCATTAAGCCCGGTCTGCGAGCGCGCGGCATAAAGGCACGGCGTCTCATAGGTCTCGCCCGGGGCCAGGACCATCTCACCGGGATGGAAGAGTTCACCGGCTTGGATCTGGATGCGTCCGTCGCGCAGCCGCTCTGCCAGCATCCGGTGATCGCCGCTCCAGGCCAGATGCATGCCCAAAAGCTCGCCCGTACTTTGGCGAAATCCTGGTTCACCGACCGCGAGGAATGGCGGAGCGTGATGAGAGGTGCGTCCAGTCCGGTTGTCCTTGAGGACGAGACCGGTCTTCAGGGTCTCACGCACAGTCTGGAATTCACGCCCCCAACGGCCATCAAACAGCATGATCTCATCTTGCACGCTTGGCAGTGCAGCGGCCGCCATCCAGTCTACGCTAAGAGCTGTAGGCCCTTGGTTGGTCAGTCGACTTCGGAAAGAGGCAACCCCAGTCGCAGAGTCTAGGGTAATGTTGAGGACGACCTCGATCTCCGCCCTCGTGTCGGCCAAGACCAGCTCGTAGCCTTCGTTGACCTGAGTCGCCGTGACGAAGGCCAACTGGGTGACGAAGCCGCCATCGGCGCGATGGACCTGCAAGGCCGGGTGGCCCGTAAATCCACGACCTGCCTCCGGGAAAAGGTCGAACAGCTCACCACCGTCCAGCATGCCGTTTGGCACGGCGCGCGCCGTCAAAGCCTCTATGGCAGCGGCGTCTACATCTGCGGGCAGTGACGGTCCCCAATAGGCCAACACCGGCGGGCCGTCCCGGGTTGCGACCAACAGAGTGTCTCCCCCGCCATCGAGCCTCAACATTTCCGTGCCTCACCCTTGAAAACCGCGTCGCGCCAGATTGACGACAACCCCCGAAAACCGCCAAGTCGCAATCTCTCGGAGGCAGGTTTGTGACAGACGTTCGCTGCGTAGCAAAGAGCCAGGATATCTTAGGCGAGGGACCCGTCTGGGTCGCCGCCGAGGGCAAGCTCTATTGGTTCGACATCAAGGGTTTTCGCTTGAACTGGTTGTCCCATGCGGACGGAGCTTGGGGCGGCTTCGACTTGCCAGTGCGTGGCAGCGTGGCGACGCCAAGAGTCGGCGGCGGACTGTTGTTGGTCACGGAAGCCGGGCTCGGACATTTCGACACGGCGACCGGCGTGTTTGAACTGACCCAACCCATGAGCTTCGCACCCGGCTTCCGCACCAATGACGGCAAGATCGATGTGGCCGGTCGCCTATGGTGGAGCACCATGGACGACGATGGCGGTAAGCGCCCCGGCGACCTCTACCGCACCGACCCGGACGGCCAGACCCACAAGGTTTGGGAGGGCCTCAACATCGCCAACACCACCTCCTGTAGCCCGGACGCCAAGACCTACTATCTGGCCGACTCGGCCAAGCGGACGATCTTCGCTCATGATCTGGCCGCCGACGGTTCATTGGGTCCGAGGCGGGTATTTGCCGACACTCAGGGCGGCAAGGGAGCACCAGACGGGTCGGCTGTAGATTCTGAAGGCTATGTTTGGAACGCCCAATGGGGCGCATCCCAGATCGTTCGGTTTGCACCGGATGGCACCGTCGATCGGGTCGTCCCGGTGCCCGTCAAGCAACCCTCAAGCTGCGCCTTTGGCGGCCCGGAGCTGACCACGCTCTACGTGACCTCCGCGCGAGAAAATTTGAATGAAGCCTCATTGGCAGGACAACCCTGGGCCGGAAACCTGATGGCCTTCGAGCCGGGCGTGACCGGCCTTTCACTCCCGGCGTTCGCAGGCAAAGTGGGGTCCGAACCATGAGCGCGTTTGCCACCTACCCCAGCCTAAAAGGCAAGGTGGTTTTCATCACCGGGGGGGCCATGGGCATCGGTGCGGCCCTGGTGGAGGGCTTCCATACCCAGGGGGCGAAGGTCGCTTTTGTGGACCGAGCTGCAGTGGTGGGCGAGGCCTTGGCGGCACGCCTGCCGGGCACATGGTTCAGCGCGTGCGATGTCACCGATGCCGAAGCCCTTCAGGCCGCCATCGCCCAAGCCGCTGCGGACTTGGGCACCATCGGGATCCTCATCAACAACGTCGCCAATGACAGCCGCCATGCCGCCGCCGAAACTAGCCCTCAGGCCTGGCGGGCCCACCTCGCCGTCAATCTCGACCCGACCTTTGTCGCCGCGACGGCGGTGCAGCCGGCCATGGTCGTGGCCGGTGGCGGCGTGATCATCAATTTCAGCTCAATTACGGCCCTGCTGGGTGCCAGTGGTCTGCCTGCCTATGTGGCGGCCAAGGGTGCCATCCTGTCCCTGACCAAGGCGCTGGCCCGCGAGTGGGGCGTCGACAATATCCGGGTCAATGCCATCGTCCCCGGCTGGATTGTCACTGAGCGTCAGTTGGATCTGTGGCTGACGCCAGAGGCTGAGGCTGAGCACATGAAGCTTGTGGCTCTCAAACGTCGCCTCATGCCAGAAGAGGTCGCGCGGTTGGCCCTGTTCCTCTCCTCCGAAGATGCCAGCGCCATCACCGGTCAGAGCTTCGTGATTGACGGCGGGCGCACCTGATGGCTCCCGCTTTGCTAGCCTGCGACTGGGGGTCCACGAACCTGCGGGCTTGGGTTCTTGACGCGCAAGGGCTGGTTTTGGCGCGGCAAGACTTCGGATTCGGCGCCGGCCGAATGATACCCGGTGAGGCACGACAACGCTTTGTCGATGAGGTGCGTCCAGCCCTCAATGCCCAAACCCTGCCGGCACTGCTCTGCGGTGCCATAGGCTCAAACATCGGCTGGCAGGCCGCACCCTATGTTGACTGCCCGGCCCGCCTTGAGGACGTCGCAGCGAACCTCATCCAACCTATGCCCAACGTCTGGATCACGCCTGGCCTAAGGTGCGAGGTGTTTGGCAATGCCTGCGATGTGCTGCGCGGCGAAGAGACCCAGGTGATGGGCTGGATCGCCAGCGACCCCGCCAATGCCATGGGTCGCCACCTGATCTGCCAGCCTGGCACCCACGCCAAATGGCTGGTGGTTGAGCATGGCCGGGTGACGCGTTTCCTCAGCGCCTTCACCGGCGAATTGTTCGCCGTCCTCTCGGAGCATTCGATCCTGCGCAATGACGGGCCTGGCGACGATTTGACCTCGTTCGACGAAGGCTGCGCGGCGGCGGCCGAGGGCGACGGCTTGCTAAACCGACTCTATACGGCACGCTCAAGGGTGGCCGGAGGCGGTGCCGACGGCGCAACCACTGGGGCCTATCTGTCTGGCCTACTGATCGGTGCCGAAGTTGCCGCTACCCCACGCCTACTCGACCTCGAGGGAGAGACCGTGATCCTGCTTGGCGACGCTCCGCTCTGCGGCCGCTATGCCCGCGCCCTAGCACGGCGTGGTGTGCAGACGCGCTATGTTGACGGGGAACCTGGGGTCCGGGCTGGCCTGCTCGCGATTGCCAAATTGGGAGGCCTGATATGACCTTGGACGAGGCACTTGCCGCCTGCCCGCTGATCGCCATCCTACGCGGCGTTCGACCGGACGAAGTGTTAGACCATGCTCAAGCCCTTTATGCTGCCGGGATCCGGGCCATCGAGGTGCCGCTCAATTCACCTGATCCGTTGGAAAGCGTGGCGCGACTGGCCAAGGCCTTCGGCGAGACTTGCGTGGTCGGGGCCGGGACCGTGCTGAGTGTCGCTCAGGTGGAAGCCGTCTTTGCAGCAGGCGGCAGGCTGATCGTGTCGCCGAATGCCGATGCTGCGGTGATCGCGCGAACCGTGGCGCTGGGCATGTATTCTGCTCCCGGCGTCGGCACCGCCACTGAGGCCTTCGCCGCAATTGCCGCTGGTGCAAATCATCTCAAACTCTTCCCCGCCGCGACCTATGGGCCGAGCCACCTCAAGCAACTCCGCGCGGTGCTGCCGCAGGATGTCGCAGTGCTCGCGGTTGGCGGCGTCGGACCCGACACAATGAGAGACTGGTTCGCCGCCGGTGCGCTGGGGTTTGGGCTAGGGTCCGAGCTCTATAAGGCTGGGCAGAGTGTAGTGGAGACGAGCGCGAAAGCTGCGCGAATAGTCGAGGTGGTACGGCAAATGACCTAGTCTGATCTTCACCTTTATCCGGCCCGCTGGGCTGGGTCATAGAAAAAGGTCTCGGTGGCGACCTTGTCGCCCTCCCAAGTCTGCCAAGCCACTTCTTCCTGGATGATTTTCCCACCCGCTTTGGTCGTGAAAGTGAAGCGCCAACGCAGAGCAACCCTGTCACCGTCGAGAAAGGGCGGGTCCAGGAGTTCGGTTTCCACTTTGTCCATTCGGCCTAAGACCTTGGCCTCTGCAACCATCAAGGCCTCGCGGCCCCGGCGGGGGTCGGCCTGATTTTCCTGCATCCAGGCGTCTGGCGAATACCAGTCGGCAATAGCACCGACATGGTCGCCGCTGACCACTTGAGCGATAAAGGCCTCTAAGGCTTGGCGGGTGGGCATAGCTTAGGCCCAAACCGTCGCTGAGGCCTTCAGCAGCCGCGACATCAAGATCATCCGCGCCACCGGGCGCTTGTCATTGGCATCCTTCAGCGTCGTCTCGTACCAGATCACTTCGGTCTTGGGAGAGTCTGACAGAGCCAGCACCTTGCCGTCGCACAGATAGTCGTGATCAACGAACATCGGCCCGTCTAACATCTGCACCTCGATGGCACCGAACAGTCCCACATAAGTCGAAGTTGGTCGCCAGAGGGGAACCTCCACCGACCGCATGGCATCAACCACCATGGTCGGTGCACAAACGATTTCGCCAAACGGATTAGCGTCATGATAGGCAGGCAAGTCCTCGGTGATCAGCGTCACCCGCTCCAGGGATCGCTCAAGCGTCACGCGAACTGGAATATCGGTGACCATATCGCCCACCTTAGAAGATTTCAGCAGGCGGAGTTCGCCAGGTGGCCGCACCATCGGTATCCGAATTCGCAGGTCAGAGGTCTGGTCCAGCAAGCCGACACTGGCGCTTCCCTCAAGTACCTTTAGGCCTGTTGTTTCATCGAGCATCCAGACGTCGGCCCGGCGTCCGCCTTCTGGTCGGTCGCTCACAGGCCCAACAAACGCCTGCACCGGCTCGCCGTCCGTTGTGGCGTTGAGGAAATAGGTTGAGAGCGACCCCGTTCGATACCAATCCTCACCTAGGGCTTGAGCCAGCAAAGGCGGGAACTGTTCCATATGGATGCTGCCCGCTACCGTTCCGCCCTTGAAACCGAGCTTCTGGGCCGTGGCATCATCGTGGATGGAGCCTTTGGCATCACGCGAGGCGTTGGTGGGTCGCCGAACCGGACCCATGAGCCCGCCGTCCAGGGTGAGTTCCATCCCGTTTCCTCCGCTTTCGTTATTGAGCTTATCCGATCACCGGGGTCTGTCGATGGTGTTGCGCCAAGGCCGTCAAACCACCGAAGATGAGACAAAGGCTAGTCTCGGCAGCCTGATCAACAGTTTGCAGGCCCTGGGCGACTAGGCGACCCGCCGCACCCGTCACCGCCAACAGCATATTCACGGCGCTGATCGAAGTCTCCAACGGCAGACCGTATTCCTGGCGTACGGCGCGTACAAAGAACCGTACCATCCGGTCGCGCTCGTCCCGGTCTGTGTGCTCCAACAAGCGGGTAATAGAAGGGTCGGCTTGCAGGGGGCCAATGAGCGCGCCACGATCTCTGGCCTGCTCGAGGGAGAGCCGGGTCGTCGCGGTGATCATCTCGGCAAAGGTCTCGGTTCGCAGAACGCTAGCCATGCCACGCTGGCGCAGATCGTCCTGTTCGCGGTCCAGCAGGGCAGCCAGCAATACGTCGCGACTAGTGAAATAGGTATAGACGAGCCCCTTGCTGACACCGGCCTCACGCCCAACGCGATCAAGATTTACCGCGGTCAGCCCCTCGTTCATGGCCAAGCGTGCCGCCTGATCCAGAATCTGATCCCGCCTTACTTGAGGGTCCAACCGGGTACGTTTGGCGACTAACTCCAAAGCGGCGAGGACCCTTTCAGCAGACGGGTGAGCATGATCATTTTGGCGACGGGCTCGCGGCCGTCCACGGTTTTCAGCGTGCTCTCAAACCACGCAGTCTCCGTCTTCGGCGACTCTGAAAGCGCCAAGATTTCGGCGTCGCAGAGATAGTCGCGGTCGATAAAGATCGGGCCATTTATGAACTGCAATTCGATGGCCCCGAACATGCCAACAAACTCGCCATTAGCATTGAAAAGCGGACCCTCGACCGGACGCAAAGCATCGATCGCCGCCGAAGGCGCAGCAACCAATCCGCCAAGGATCGTTGCATCGGTGTAGATATCTAAGGTCTCCGTGACGTTCTCAACCCGCGGGCTGGTCTTCTCACTCTCTTGTCGAGAGGCGATATCGGTGACTTTGTCGCCCACCTTTGAGCTGGCCAGAATGCGCAGGTCGGTGGCGGGACGGGCTGCCTTGATACGGTTGCGCAGCTCAGAATCCATGTCGGGAGGGCCTACCGCCGCAGTGCCTTCACAAACCCGCACACCTTCTGGGGTTTCCATCCAGACCTTGGCCCGCAGTCCACCTTCGAGCCGGGGTTCGGGGGTACCGACAAAGGCCTGCACCGGCTCCATGTCGCTCGTAGGGTTGAGGAAATAGAGCGAGAGGTTGCCATTACGACCCCATTCAGCGCCTAGCACGGCCTCCAACAAGGGCGGGAACTGTTCGAAGTGGATGTTGCCGGCCACGGTGCCGCCGCGAAAGCCCAGCTCGCGGGCGCGCTCATCATCGTGGATGGAGCCCTTGGACGCCTTGGAGAAATTGGTCGGGTATCGCACCGGGCCAGAGCGGACACCGTCGGCCTCCTGAACGGCGAAAGGGGCGTCGTTGTTGGGCATGGCGTCCTCCAATGTCTCGCCATTGACCATCTCGGCGAGCGCTCTATTGTAAAAACTGTACAATAGTGATGGGAATTGTCTATGGACCTTGAGTTCACACCCGACGATTTGACGTTCCGCGAGGCCGTTCGCGCGCTGATCGCCCAGGCCTTTCCCCAACACGACTATGACGGCAGCCGCGCTCATGAAGAACACTGGCGCATGGCGATGGCCTCCAAGGGTTGGTCGGTGAACAAATGGCCAGTGGAATTTGGCGGACCGGGATGGTCACCCTCCAAGAAATTCATCTGGGAGCGCGAGACCACAGCGGCAGGCCTACCGCCTCAGGTGGGTGGGATGGGTATGGGTATGCTGGCTCCCATCCTGTTCGGTTATGGCTCCAAGGCGCAGCAAGAACGGTTCCTGCCCGACATCTTGGAAAATCGGGTTCGCTGGTGTCAGGGCTACTCCGAACCCGGCTCCGGCTCGGATCTTGCCTCACTGCGCACCAAGGCAACCTTGGAAGGCGATCACTATGTAGTGCAGGGTGAAAAGGTGTGGACCAGCGGAGCCCACACCGCCGACTGGATGTTCTGCCTGACCCGCACCTCCATGGGTAACAAGCCGCAGGCCGGGATCACTTTCCTGCTGATCGACTTGAAGTCGCCGGGCATTTCGATCATCCCGATCATCTCTCTAGACGGCACCCATCCCTTTAATCGCGTTGTCCTTGACGAGGTGAAGGTGCCGGTCGCCAACCGCATCGGGATCGAAGGCGAGGGATGGACCTATGCCAAGGGCCTGCTGACCCACGAGCGTACCGGTCAGGCCTTTGTGTCACTATCGCTGGATATGGTCGCCAGGATACGAGTGGCGGCCTCACAAGTACCAGGCTCAGTTGGGGCGACCCTTATGGACGATCCAGGGTTCGCCGGTCGCGTGGCACTGGCGGAGATTGAGCTCAAGGCTCTGGAGATGACCGAGTTGCGCACGCTCTGGGAGGTGCAGGCCGGATCGGCACCCGGGGCGCAGTCTTCCATGCTGAAGCTAAAGGGCACCGACATCGTTCAGCGGATGACAGAATTCTTCGTAGAGTGCGCGGGGCCGTATGCGGCACCTTGGTTTCCAAAGATCCACGGTCCAGCAGAACATCCTGGACCTAGTTGGGTCTTGAAGGAGAACGAGCGCTACTACGAGGCGAGAGCTGCAAGCATCGCTGGCGGCACCGATGAAATCCAACGCAACATCATCGCCAAGCAAGTGTTGCGCCTCTGAGGTGGTGGGCGCAGATAACCGCGCCCACCCTCAAGACCCTAGAACTCCTTGCGGAGGCTCACACCCCAATAGCGATCATTGTCACGCGGCACGAAGCGGACAAGACCGCCGAGGTTACCGCCACCAATCGCGGGCGAGTAGTGCTCGTTGCCGATGTTCTTGACCAGGGCGCGAAC
>JANLPX010000171.1:0-4255 GCA_031367485.1 Alphaproteobacteria bacterium
TTCAGGCGCTTCAGACTCTCTTCGCAGGTCGCCTTCAACCGCTCAGGCCGCCCGTTCAGCTCGCGCTTGTCGCCGATGCTCAGCCCGCATTTCGACGCCAGGGTGAACTCAGAACGCCGGTGCCCCAGCACCTCGCCCACCAGGGTCTCATTGTGGCCCAAGCCATAGACCGCCGCTGTATCAAAGAAGGTGTAGCCCGCGTCCAGCGCCCCCTCCAGCACCGCCCTCGCCTGCTCACGCGGCGGCGGCGGGCCATAGGCGTGACTAAGGCTCATGCAGCCCAAACCCACGGCCGAAACCGTGAACGGCCCGATCTTGCGCTGTTCCACCTCTAAACCGCCACGTCGGTTTTCAGCGTATCGCGCAGCGCCCGCTTCAGGAACTTCCCGCTCGCATTGCGCGGGATCGCCTCGTCCAGGAACCAGACATAGCGGGGGATCTTGTGCTTGGCCATCACCGCTGCGCAGTGCGCCCGCAGCGCGTCGGGCGTCAGGCTCTCACCGGGCCGCAGCACGATCGCGGCTCCGACCTCTTCGCCCAGCCGGTCATCCGGCACGCCGAACACACAGCACTCAGCCACCGCGGCGATCTGGTGCACAACACCTTCCACCTCGGCGCAGAACACGTTCTCCCCGCCGCGCAACACCATGTCCTTCTTGCGGTCGACGATGAAGATGAAGCCGTCCTCATCAATCCGCGCCACGTCGCCGGTATGCAGCCAACCGTCGGTGATGGACTCCGCCGTCGCCTCCGGGCGATTGATATAGCCCTTGATCACCGGGGCACCCTTGACCCACAGCTCGCCGATTTGGCCGGTCGGCACGGTGTGGCCGTCGTCATCCACGCACTTGACCTCAAAGCTCGGCATAGCCGGCCCAGCGCTGGCCGGTTTATCCACGAAGAAGTCGCCGGACACCGAGGTGATGATCCCGCAAGTTTCGGTCATGCCGTACCCGGTATTCGGCCGCGCGGTTTTCACCTGGCTATCGATCTTGGCCACGAGGTCAGGCAAAAGCTGCGCCCCACCGCCGCCTAGGCTGACCAGGCTCGAGGTATCGGTGGTCTCGAAATCAGGATGGCTTAGCAGTTCGCGGCTCATCACCGGCACCCCGCTCATTGAGGTCACGCGCTCGCGCTCGATGATCTTCAGCGCCTCGCCGGCATCCCAGCGATACATCAGCACGATGGTTCCGCCCCCGGCGGTCAGCGCATAGGCCCCGCAATTATTGGCGGTCACATGGAACAGCGGCGTGGTCAGCAACCCCACAGGGATCGGGAGTGGCGCGTTGGGGTCGGGCGCAATGCCCGTCGCCCGCGCCGTGGCCAACGCCGTCGCCTGGCCTGAGAACATCATGTTGAACAGGTTCGCTACACAGCCCCGATGGGTCAGTTGTGCGCCCTTCGGAAAGCCCGTGGTACCGGAGGTATAGAAGATACAGGCATCAGCATCAGGATCGACGATCACGTCCGGCAAGCTGCCACCACTACCGATCACTTCGGCCCAGGGCGTCACCCCGACCGGCAGACTATCAACCCGCACACCGACCAGCTTGGACTTCGCCGCCGTTTCCGGCTTCTCCAAGATCTGCGCCAAACGCTCTTTGTCGGCAAAGATCACCTTGGGTTCGGAATCCTTGAGGGCATATTCCAGCTCGTCAGGCACCCACCAGGCGTTCATACCCACCACGGCAATGCCCACACAGACGCAGGCCCAGTAGATCAACATCCATTCGGGATAGTTGCGCATGGCGATCGCCACCCGGTCGCCGGGCTTTACCCCCTGCGCAAACAGCCAACTGGCAATGGCCCCCACTTGGACATGCGCCTGCCCATAGGTCATCCGCTCGTCTTGATAGACGAGGTAATCGCGATCAGCATGGACAGCGGTAGAGAGCCAAACCTCGCGAATGCTCGGCGGCGCGTTCTTGAAACACTTGATCGTCTCGCCGCGCACCAGAGTGGGCGCAATCTCAAACGTCGCACCCGGTGCCAACAGTTCGGACCAAGCCTGTTTCAGCTCTGTATAGTGCATGTCTCATCCCCTGAATTTTCCCCCTTATGCCGGGGATGACCCAAGCAGGACAACTGCTCATCGCATATTTTCAAACATCCGTTGGATGTGCACTACTATGGGGTAGCCCGCCCCGCGACTTGCCTATGAAGTCGTAGCCCCACACCCATCAGCCCGAAGCCAACAATCATCATCACCCACGTGCTGGGTTCGGGTACGACAGCCCCTACGTACACATCGCCGAAATACTGGTCGAAGATATTGCCTGAAGGCTCGCTAAAGGTCAGCGAGGTAAACGGTGTGGCCGAGACGATGCTCACCCAGGCCGATGACCCGCCCCCGTTGTCGAGCAAGGTCAAGGTGCCGGTAT
Source organism: Alphaproteobacteria bacterium (assembly GCA_031367485.1). Lineage (GTDB taxonomy): Bacteria > Pseudomonadota > Alphaproteobacteria > Caulobacterales > Caulobacteraceae > Phenylobacterium. Next base: position 2,382 of record JANLPX010000171.1, read on the forward strand.
CGCCATTGCTAGCCAGCAGGTTGAAGAAAGCGCCGAGGTGGTCGATCTCGCTGGCAAAGGTGCCACGTCCGGTCACAACACTAAACCCGACCCGCGTCACCGGGGCCGCAAAGCTCAGGGTGAAGTTCTCAACACCATTGATCGCCAGTTCGGGGCCCACGCCGCCCGGTCCGCTATTGAACCCGGTCTCGTCGATCCAGTTGGCCGTGTTCAGATTGCCCGCGACCGATGCCCCGGTTGCCGGGTCGGTTTGGGTCGCACCCCCGACTGCGGGGCCCAAGACGCCCGCCGTCCAGACCGTGGCCGGCGCAAACATGTGGCTCCAGGTGATGGCCGCCGTGGCCGGACCAAAGGCGGCGAACCCGGCAGGAATGTTGCTGTTCTTGGTGGTCAGCAACACCGCCGCATTGGCAGATGTCACCATCCCAGCAACCGACAAGACAGCGATGATAGCTAAAAGCTTGGCCTTAGTCTTCATCATGAACACCAATCTAGACAATGAACGATGTATTTCCAAGCTTAATCAAGCTTCGCATGCCTATTTGTTCATTTAATCTAGGGGTAAGATCAACATCTATTCTATTGTTACTTGCGGTTGAATTTCGCGCAATTAACCAATTATCTGAATTTGTTTTCGTTCAAGCTTAGCAGTGATATCCGCTACATTTCCAGCCAAGCTAACCTTTACTACGAATACTATGTGTCGTCATGAGCCGAATTGCCCTGAGATAGCGCCGAATCCCGTTCAGATTTTGGCCGACCGAACCGAACCACCTTCACATTGATGATCGGCGGCTCCTGGCTGCCTGCCATCTCCTTGGGGGATCCGTAGTGCTCCGGCGCCAGCTTAGCCACCTGCCATCGCAACGTATCAATCGCCAACCTGGCTCCAGACACGCCCGACCAACACCGATGCTCAGCTATCTCCCAGGCCAGATCGAACTTCTGGTGCGCCTGACATTCTCGCGCCGCCCTAAACCAATCGGCAAACTCCGGCTCCTCCCGGCACCAGCGATAGACTGTCATTTCGCACGGCATATCGGCCTGGGCACAAACCTCCTTCATCGTCCGCGCCACGCTCAATCGGTCACAGAACATGCGACCCAGGTCCCCGCTATAGAGGCGCCGCTCCGCCATGTGCGTCCGCACCGGTGCCGTTCGCGCCTCGGCCTTCGCCCAGTCATAGAGCGCGTTCAGCCCAGCATATCGACCGACCCAGGCATGGAATGTCGGCACCAGCGGCATCCCATCGTCCCGACAAATATCAGTCAGTCGCTCGCCGCGTGCGATCCGCTCACAGATCGCTTCCACTACCTCACGGCGCTCCCCAGACGTGGAGGCACCCCGCCCCAGCTTTGGCTTGGTTGTCATGTTGAATTTTCCTGAAAACCGCGAGGCGAGAACCTCAAACGTTCCAGATCATCTCACATTTCTTCGAGAAATGCAAGAACAAAACATAAACTTTGTGCTCGCCAAGCTTGATAGAGAAATGGCCGTCAGGCCCGTAATCGCCCCGACTTCTCAATTTAACACAAAGACCTCAAAGATCACGAAGCACGAGAAGGGTCCTCACAGATCTCCTTCATGCCTACCCTTCGTGTCCTTTGTGCCCTTCGTGGTAAAATACGATGAGACGACTTCGTCGCCACGCGTCGATGTATGGCTGAACTCTACCGCCCCTGAAACACTGGCTTGCGCTTCTCCAAGAACGCGCGACGCGCCTCCTTGCCGTCATCACTGGAGAACGCGATGCGGATATTGCCCACCTCATACCGCAGCTGGCTCTCCAGATCGCCCGTTTCCATCGACCGCGCCATCCCGCGCTTCAACAGCCGCAAGGTAATCGGCGACCAGGCACACAGCGCCTCGCAATA
>JANLPX010000178.1:0-1574 GCA_031367485.1 Alphaproteobacteria bacterium
TTCGTGGCCCAGAACTGGGAGGGGTTACCCAAGCCGTTTCGACGCTACGCCTTTGGCAGCGTGTGGCGCAACGAGAAGCCCGGCCCCGGACGCTACCGTGAATTCACCCAATGCGATGCCGATACAGTGGGTTCTGCCCGACCGGAAGCCGACGCCGAGATCATCGCCATGGCGGCTGAGGGCCTGGGTGCCGCAGGCCTGCCGGACGGCGGCTATGTGATCAAGATCAACAATCGCAAACTGCTCGATGGAATCCTTGACGACGCTGGTATTACTAACGCTGGCCAGAAGCTCTCCGTCTTGCGTGCAATCGATAAGCTAGATCGCTTAGGCTGGCTGGGAGTCAAGGAACTGCTGGGTGAAGGTCGGCTCGACGAATCGGGAGCCTTTACTCTGGGCTCTTTACTTAAGCCCGCAGCAGTTGACGCGGTCATGTCGTATGTCGCAATCCCGGGTGCAACTGACCGAACTCAGTTCCTGAATAATCTAGCTGGCGTCGTCAAAGGAAACGGTGGCCAAGCCGGCCTTGATGAACTCTTCGCTATCGACAATGCGTTGAAGGCGTTGGGTGTAAGCGACCAGAAAGCTTGGTTCGACGTTTCGGTGGTACGCGGCCTGGAATACTATACCGGCACGGTCTTCGAGGCCGAAATGCTGCTGCAAACCACCGATGACAAGGGCGCACCGGTTAAGTTCGGCTCAGTTGGTGGGGGCGGGCGGTATGACGATCTCGTCGCGCGGTTCACCGGCGAGCGGGTTCCAGCCACCGGCTTCTCCTTCGGCGTCTCCCGCTTGGCCCAAGCCTTACGTGCTGCGGGTCAAGACCAAGCTGCACGGGCTCGCGGACCGGTGGTAGTCATAGCCTTCAGCCAAGACGACATGGCTGCCTATTTCCAGTTGGTGGGCGAGCTGCGGGCCGCTGGCATTGCTGCAGAGGTCTACTTGGGAACCTCCGGCATGCGGCCACAAATGAAGTATGCTGATCGCCGTCTGTCGCCCGCCGCCGTCATTCTGGGCGGGGACGAGATCGCCGCCGGTACTGTAACCATCAAGGACCTGGATCTTGGCCGCGAACTGGCGTCTGGAGTCACGGACAACGAGGCGTGGCGTGCCGAACGTCCGGGGCAACAGACCGTCCCACGCAGCGAGCTCATTCCGGCCCTACGTCGCATTCTGGGAGCTTGATCATGCGTGTTGAGCCGCCTGTATCTCCCGATCGCTTGGCCGTTGTCAGAGCACCATTCTTGGCGACCGGTGCTGAAGTCGTCGATGCGCCCATTCTGCAACCTTTGGGCTTGTTGGTGGACCTCGCAGGCGAGGCTCTACGCGCGCGCCTGTTCACGGTTCAGGGTCCAACCGGTGATGAGGCTTGTCTGCGTCCGGATTTCACAGTGCCGGTGGCACGCCTGCACCTGGATCGCGGCCTAGCATCGGGGCGTTATGTTTATGAGGGCAAGGTGTTTCGCGCCTCGCCCGAAACCTCTGATCGCCCGGAGGAATTCCTTCAGATCGGCTTGGAACAGTTCGACACGGGTGAGGTCTCTACCAAGGCTGACATCGACATCGTCAGTTTG
>JANLPX010000200.1:0-1668 GCA_031367485.1 Alphaproteobacteria bacterium
TATAATATGGGTCCGAAGGATTAGGCCAACAACGTGTCATCCCGGAACGCCGCGATAGCGGCGTGTCCGGGACCCAGACGCGCAGGGCGTGCAGGATAGATCGGTGTCTCTGGGTCCCGCACCTCCGGGGCTGCGCCCCTGCATGCGGGATGACACGGATGGGAGACTTCACAGCTCAAACCTCTCCAGCCACTTCTCGGCCTTTGGCGGCGCGTAGGCGGCCATGGTGTCGAGCAGGGTTTCGGGATTGTCGTCAAAGATCAGCATGTCGCGGTGCACGGGTTTGACGAAGGCCTCGCTTACGGTGTGGTCTAGGAACGCAGCGAGCTTGTCGTAATAGCCCGCAACATTCAGGAAACCAGCGGGCTTGTTGTGGAAACCGAGCTGGCCCCAGGTCCAGATTTCGAAGATTTCTTCCAGGGTTCCTGCGCCGCCGGGCAGGGCGATGAAGCCGTCGGAGAGTTCGGCCATCCGTGCCTTGCGCTCGTGCATGGAGCTGACGACTTCCAGTCGCGTAAGGCCGTTGTGAGCCAACTCCTTGTGCTGCAAAGCTTCCGGCAGCACGCCGATGACCTCGCCGCCGGCGTTGAGGGCGGCATCGGCCACCGCGCCCATCAGGCCGACCTTGGCCCCGCCATAGACGAGGGTCAGCCCGCGTTCGGCGATGCGCCGGCCAGTGAGCTGAGCGGCCATGGCGTAGTCGCTGTTCCAGCCCGAGCTTGATCCGCAGAAGACGCACACTGATTTCATCAGTTATTGTCCAGTCGTGCGGCGAGCGACGCCAGGATCGCCATACGCGCGGCCACACCCATCTCCACCTGATCCTGGATCAGCGACACGCTGAGGTCATCGGCCACATCAGAATCGATCTCGACCCCTCGGTTCATCGGCCCGGGATGCATAACCCGCACATGATCGGCTGCGCTGGCCAGCTTCTCGCGGTCCAAACCCCAGAACCGGAAGTATTCGCGCTGAGACGGGGCCATCACGCCGTCCATGCGCTCCAGCTGCAGGCGCAGCATCATCACCACATCGCAGCCCGCAATGCCTTCGCGCAGGTCGTGGAACACTGGCGCACCCCAGCGCTCAACTTGCGCTGGCATCAGGGTCGCAGGGCCGACCAGCCGAACCTCTGCCCCCATCATCTGGAGCAGGCCGATGTTCGACCGTGCCACTCGGCTGTGCAGCACGTCGCCGCAGATGGCCACACGCAAACCCGCAATCCGCCCGAAGGCGCGGCGCATCGAGAGCGCGTCGAGCAAGGCCTGGGTCGGGTGCTCATGCTGCCCGTCTCCCGCATTGATGACGGAACAGGAGACCTTCTGCGCCAACAGTGATGCTGCGCCGGAGGAGCCATGGCGCACGATCAGAATGTCGGGCTGCATGGCATTCAACGTCACCGCCGTGTCGATCAAGGTCTCGCCCTTGGAGATCGACGACGAGCGTGGGCTCATATTGACAGTGTCGGCTCCCAGACGCTTGCCCGCCAACTCGAACGAACTCTGGGTTCGCGTCGAGTTTTCGAAGAACAGGTTCATCAAGGTGCGACCCTTGAGCAGGTCGAGTTTCTTGGCGGTTTGACGATTGAGGCTGACAAAGCCATCGGCCAGATCCAGCAGGCCAGCGACCTCGACCGGATTCAGATCCAGGATCGACAGGAAATGCCGC
>JANLPX010000277.1:0-3681 GCA_031367485.1 Alphaproteobacteria bacterium
TGTGACGATGTCAGCCGATTTCGCCGTCGACGCGCAAAAGATCATCTCGAAGAATGTCGCCGGAATTCTGCCGGGCAAGACACGCCCAGCCGAAACTGTGATCTACACGGCCCATTGGGACCATCTCGGGATAGGTTTGCCGGATGCCAAGGGCGACAAAATCTACAATGGCGCGCTCGATAACGCCTCAGGGTCTTCGATGTTGATTGAAATTGCCCGGGCGGCGGCCCAGGCACCCAGGCCAGACCGTTCGGTCCTATTCCTCTCTGTGACCGCCGAGGAAAAGGGCCTGCTGGGATCAGAATACTATGCGACCAATCCGCTCTATCCTCTGGCGACCACCGTGGCCAACATCAACATGGACGGGATTTCGACGTCGGGGCCAGCCCGCGATTTCACCACATCCGGCAATGCACCCTTGACCCTTCAGGACGACCTGATCGCTGTCGCCAAAGGATACGGCAAAACCTACAGCCCCGACCCGCGCCCCGGTGCCGGTAGCTTTTTCCGCTCAGATCATTTCTCGTTTGCCAAACGCGGCGTTCCGGCCATTTCCTTCGGGGCGGGCCAGGATCTTATCAAGGGTGGGAAGGTCCGCGGTGAGGCCCTGGGCAAAGACTATGTCACCAACCGCTACCATCAGCCCGGTGATGAGTACTCAGCTGATTGGGACCTGTCGGGAGCGGCCCAGGATGGCGGCATGCTCTTGGAGCTTGGCATGAGACTCGCCAATTCTAAGGCTTGGCCGGAATGGAAAGACGGTTCGGAATTCAAGGCTGTTCGCGACCAGAGCTTAGGGTCGCGCAAATAGGAGTTAGCGATGTCCGATCAGGGTGTAATCCGCGCTGGCATCGGAGGCTGGACGTTTGAACCTTGGCGCGGCGTCTTCTATCCCGCCGGGCTGAAACAGGCCGATGAGCTGAGCTATGCCAGTCGCCACCTCACCGCCATTGAGATCAATTCCACCTACTATTCCAGCCAGAAACCCGAAACCTTCGCCAAGTGGGCCGCGGCAACCCCGGAGGACTTCAAGTTCACGGTAAAAGCCTCGCGATTCTGCACGAACCGCCGCGTGCTGGCCGATGGCAGTGACTCGATTGGCAAGTTCCTGAACCAAGGCATTGTCGAACTCGGCGACCGGCTTGGTCCGATCCTTTGGCAGTTCATGCCCACGAAGAAATTCGATCGCGAGGATTTTGCAGCGTTTCTCAACCTCCTTCCAACCAATCAGGACGGTATCAACCTGCGCCATTGTGTGGAGGTGCGGCACGCCAGCTTTGCGGACCAGAAGTTCGTGGCGCTGTGTCGCGACCACAATGTCGCGATCTGTTGCTCGGAGAATGAAAACTATCCCCTCATCGCCGATATCACGGCCGACTTTGTTTACGCTCGCCTTATGAAGGGATCAGATGAGATCGAAACGGGTTACTCAGAACTGGATATCGATAAGTGGGCCGCTCGGTTCTTGAGCTACGCCAAAGGCGAGGTTCCTTCTGAGCTCGCCATGCTCGACCGTACCTCGCCAGCTCCCGGCCCGCGCGAGGTGTTCAGTTTCTTCATCCACGAAGGCAAAGTCCGGGCACCCGCAGCAGCGCGATCAATGATTGATAGGCTAGGTCGAAAATAGTCGAAGGGTTGGCTAGGCCCGCCAACCCAACTTAGCCCTAAGCATCGACCATCTGTTTGGCGACCGCTGCAGCCTTCATCGACTTCTGCAGCTTCTCGAAGGCGCGGACTTCGATCTGGCGCACCCGCTCGCGACTGACACCGTATTGCGATGCGAGTTGTTCCAGGGTGGTCGGGTCGTCCCGCAAACGACGCTCGGTCATGATGTGACGTTCGCGGTCGGTGAGCTCAGTCATGGCGGCCTCGAGCAGGCTCATCCGCTGCGTCCGCTCCTGACTTTCGGCGACATAGGTCTCTTGGCTGACCGCGTCCTTGTCTTCCAGCCAGTCCTGCCACTCGCTGTCACCGTCCGCTCGCAAGGGTGCATTGAGCGATGCGTCGGGACCAGACAACCGCCGGTTCATCGAAATGACCTCGGCGTCTAGGACGCCAAGCTTTGTCGCGATCTCGCTCACCTGATCGGGGTGCAGATCACCCTCTTGGAAGGCGGAAATCGCGCTTTTAGCTTTGCGGAGGTTGAAGAACAACTTTTTCTGAGCCGCCGTTGTGCCCATTTTGACTAGGCTCCAAGACCGCAAGATATATTCCTGGATGGAAGCGCGGATCCACCACATGGCATAGGTCGCCAATCGGAAGCCCTTGTCAGGCTCGAACTTTTTAACCGCCTGCATAAGGCCCACATTGCCTTCGGAAATGACTTCCCCGATCGGCAACCCATAGCCGCGGTAGCCCATAGCGATCTTCGCCACTAATCGCAGATGGCTGGTTACCATGCGGTGGGCGGCACCGGAATCTTCGTGCTCTTTCCAGGCCTTGGCCAACATGAACTCTTCGTCCCGGGCCAACATGGGAAACTTGCGAATCTCAGTTAGATAGCGGCTCAGGCCGCCATCAGGCGACATCACCGAAAGTGCATTCACAGCCATAAAATATCCCCTCAACGCCTCGGACTTCAGGTCGCCGCACGGTTCGCCCGTGCCGGCCCTGCCGCCCTCTCCATCCCTTAGATAGGGACAGATTTCGACGACGGAAGGCCGTGGGAGGAACGGCCTGAGAGTCCGAGCTCTTTAGTGGGATATTTCTAGCCCTTGATCGCGGCACCATCAAGGCAATCGGCTCGCAAGTTTTCTGAGGTCAGAGAGAGCGTGGCTGGGCGCGGTGGCAAGAAAAGGCCGCCGAAGATACCTCGGCGGCCCCTGGAATCTCGAGATGTATTTACGCGACGAGGTTAGCTTCGCGTCGACGCCGCAGCGCCACGCCAGCTATGCCAAAACCCGTAATCATCATCGCCCAGGTGGCAGGTTCCGGCACACCGCCAACCGCGCTATTCTGGAACTCAACGCGCAGACCCGCCGGGTTGCCGCCGTTCTGCTTATAATTACGCACCTGGAACAGCAGGAAATTGTCGCCTGTGACAAATGACGACGAGTTCGCCGCGAAGTCGGTCCAAAAGCCGAAGCCACCGCCATTGCCCAGGCTGTTGCCGTTCAAACGAATGTCATCGACGATATTGTCAGCGGCGAACCGGCCGAGGAACGAAGCACCAGCAGCTTCTGCGGCTGTCAGACTGAAGCTAAGGCCGAAGTTGTAATAGCCGTCGTCGGAAGGATCAAAGCTGTCTGCGGCGTTGGCCGTAGGCGTGATCCAGCGCGAAGTGGTGTTATCACTCAGCCAATAGGGTGTGGGAAACACGCCGTTGGTCACACCGGTGTAGGGAGCCAATTCGTTCAGCGTCCAGTGAACTTCAGCCCCGTTTCCGACCGTGGTCGAGCCTCCTGCATCCACACCGGTATTGAAAAGACCAGCAATCGCGGCGGCAGATGCGCCGGTCGACATCGAGGCGACTGCGAGACTTACGGCAGCAGAGAACAGGGTTTTGCGTAGGTTGAACATCTCAGACTCTCAAATTGGAACGCCAGGAAAGGCAGTGAGCGTCAGAGAGCAATTGCTGGGCCACATTCTGAACCTAATTGGCCACATCTGTGATTAGAGCTCTGACAACAGGGCCTGCAATTGCGCCATGTCTGCCGGAAGCGGACTCTCGAAGCGCAAGGT
>JANLPX010000356.1:0-3683 GCA_031367485.1 Alphaproteobacteria bacterium
GGCTGCACAGCCTGGCCCAGGTTGCCAAGATATTTGTTGTAGCCTCGGCGGTTGCAAGCCTCCTGGGCTTTGGGGCCTGGCTTGTCCTACTCGGCCAGCGCGGGCGTCCGGCAGAGCCGCCCCCCGTCCGGCAAGCTCTCGCGCAGAGCTTACCCTTGGCGGGCACGGTGCTGGCCACCTTGGCAACGCCATGGATTATGACCCTATTCCTTGCGCGGTTCAGCGATAGCGCCGACGTCGGCGTATTTCGTGTCGCCCTGCAATTCGCGATGTTGTTGAGCTTTCTCTTGACCGCAGTTGAAACGGGCATGTCGCCCCAAATTGCCGCCCTACACAGTCAAGGGAAGCTTAAGGATTTGCTAGGTGCGACCCAACAAATGACCGCGATCTTGATGGTGCTTGGTGGATTGCCAGCTCTGATACTGATCGCATTCGCGCCTCAGTTTTTATCAATCCTAGGTCCCGAATTTCCAAAGGGCGCGACAGCCATGCGCATTCTGTTGCTGGGGCAAGTCTTAAAGCTCCTGAGTGGACCCGTGGGCAGCTATTTAGTTATGACCGGACTGGGGCGAATGTCGCTCATTAACGCCATCAACAGCGCGATCGTGGTGCTGGTCCTCAGCGCACTACTGATCCCATTTCTCGGAATTGAGGGTGCGGCCATAGCAGGCGCGATGTCGACGGTGGTGCGCTATGTGACCGCAACAGTCGTCCTTTGGCGGGTGCACGGTATCTTTCTACCGCTCGGCCTGCGCAGGACAGACCCCAGCTAGGTTTTACGAGCAAAACGATCACGTAGGAACCGACGTACTCGGTTAGGCCTAGAGATTTTTTCGAGCGGCGCTAGAAAATCCCGGAAGTCCCCAAACTTGTTGATGGGCACCTGCAATAACTCTGGCCAAAGATTTTCGATGATTGTGGGAAACAACCCACTCGTTCCCTTCTCCGCTGGAGCCACACCGATAAAGGCGTCAAGAACCTTACGCTGCGCTATGGGCAGTAGATTGAGTTTGATCGAGTTGGTCATGGGACGCTGACCCATCGCCCAGACGCCGAATTTTAGTTCATGAAACGCAATATCCAGGATCACGCTATTGGGTTGACCCGCGAGCCCCTGAAGCCAAACGGTGATGTTCTCAATTAATTCGGGATGGGGCGGCAACGTCAATCGATCGATCACGAACCGTGCGTCAATATGAGCTTGATTGATGACGTGCAAATCCTGTCGATAAAGGCGGCACCGGCCGACCTCGCCGTACATGCCGGTATAGATGGCATCAACGTCCGTAAGGTCGCCAAGGGTCGGGTGGGTCGAGCGCGGGGCCTCGATCATGCAATCGCCGACAACGCGATCCCAAATGGCCATTTGCTCGGCAGTTGCTAGCCGGGGCGGCACGATGTGGTGTGCAAGACCAAACCGTTTGGCGATCACCTGGCTCATCTCAACGTCGAGCTTCGCATCCGTCTCGATGGTAAAGAAATAGCAGCGCTCTAGCCGCTCATGGCAACTGGCAACCAGAAGCCGAGAATCAAACCCTGCGGTCAGGGTCGCCGCGATGCGGAATTCATCGCACCCGGCATTGGCAAAAGCTCTAAGGGCTTGCGCGGCGGACTTGGCGGCGGTTGCCTTATCCCGCCATACTGCGAAATCGCCGGGTCGCGGCCAGTATCTATGCGTGGTCCATGTCCCGAGATCGAGATAGTGGTTCGGTAGTAAACGGTGGACATCGCGATGAGCGGTGAGGGTCCCGGATATCCAGCTGCCGCTACCTTCTCGCCCCACAAGATCGCGATGGAGATCAGGTCGGAATCGAGCTTCGTATTCCGAAGGGGTGAGCAACAATGAAGGCGATGAAGCGACCCTGCCCTCAGTCGACGAGTACACGAGAGACAAGGATCCAGCATGATCAGGGTAAACCCGCTTTGGCAGGTGCCCGGAGGTTATCAGAAGATACATTCCACTAAAGCGAGGAAGAACTAGGGTTTCCAAGTCGGCTTCGCTATTCACGGAGACCGGCAGGGTCTCGATGCCAGGGCTCAGAAAGCGATCACGAAACTCGCTATAAACAAATCCCGTAAGCAATCCGATTTGCCGACCCTCGCTATCTCGCAAGTCAATCAGCGGCAGGCGAGCATCCCGAGCGAGCCAGACACCCTCAAGGGCGTTAATCTCATAGGAGTCGGGCGCCAGAGGCAGACTAGGGCTGATGATGACCTGAAAGTCGATCACCGGTGTCGCGTTGAACCCTTGAGCAAGCGAAAAGGGATCGGTCATTTCGTGCGCTCGATTTCGATTATGGGTTGGAGTCTAGGGGTTAAATCGGCGCGGATAACTCGCATGGCGGCAACCTAAACGAAACTGGCGGAAACTTGGTTCTGGGGGATATTAGCCTGAGAGTCTTCACGAATTGTCGACGTGACCGGTCACGCGACCTATGTCTACGCTCAACCTTTGTTGGGGTCGATTGAGTGATCGGCTTAGGAGAACTTGTGAATGCTCGCGATTGGTCACCTCAAGCGCCAGGCTGCGATTTCATTCATCTGCTTTGGCATTCTGTTCTCAACCTCCTGCACCGCCAACGTCGTGGGGTCTGCGCGCACATTCTACATCGACTTCGATGGCGGTTCTGACCAAGCCGACGGCCTGAGCCAAGCGGCGGCTTGGAAGCACGCGCCAGGCGATACCAAGGCCCAGGGCAATGCGGGCCGCGCTGATCTCCGACCGGGTGATACGCTACTGTTTCGCGCGGGCGTTTCCTATCGCGGAGCCATCACCCTGGCGGCCAGCGGCAATGAGGGGCAGCCGATCACCTATAGTGGTCAAGGGTTTGGAGATGGGAAGGCCGTCATTAGTGGACGCGACCTTGTTCCCGTTCAGATCAAGCCCTGCGCAGAGGCACCAGCTTGCGCAGCTCAGGTCAACCAAGATGATCTTCGCGTCGTCGACCTGCCCTCACCGGTATCGGCAAGCGATCAGATCGTGGTGAACGGGACCCTACTCACCCTCGCACAGGCTCCGTCACTTCCCGATAGCTTTTGGTACGACGACCTTACCCACTACCAAGCCTTCCACCCTGTAGATCTGAAGCAGGACGGCGGAAAAATGCGCCTGCGAAGCGCTTTTATCAGCAAAATGCTCGGCAATGCGGGGGTTGAGGATCTCGTCGTCCACCTCTGGGGCCAGCCCAACGCCATCTCGTCGATCCAGGCCGAGGCTTACGACCCGGCTCTTGGCGAGCTCACACTGACCGAACCCGGATTCAAACCCTATGATGACCGAGACGGCCTGTTCTCCTTGGTCAATCATCCGAATTTGATTACTCACTCCTATGAATTCGCCACCCTGGATCGAGGATCGAGGCTTGTGGTACGCGCGGGCTTGCCCTTAGGAAAATCCGAAGTTGAGATATCCAGGAGGGGTACGGCCTTTATTCTGGCGGGCCACAGCCATGTGGTCATTGAAGGATTTGAGATCACGGGGTTTGCCGGCGGTCCCAAAGACTGGGGCAGCGGCGCGGCCATGACCAGTATTGGCGCACCGTCCGACGACATTGTCTTTCGAAATAACAATGTGCACGATCTGACCAGTTGGGCCGGTGCCGGCGCAATTCACGCCACAGCCGTGTCGAGATTGACGGTCCAAGACAATGTATTTCAGCGTCTGTGGCGCGGGGCTGGAATGA
>JANLPX010000031.1:0-6520 GCA_031367485.1 Alphaproteobacteria bacterium
ATCCAGGCGACCCAGAAACCGGCAAGGGCGGCATCTACAACTTCGTCACCAAGCGGGCCGATTGTCGGGGTGACCGCTCGAAGGTCAGTTGGACCCAGGTAGAGACGGGTTCGGCCATCACCTGGAAATACCCTTCCTGCGTGTTGCGCGGCGAGGCTTCATCGGGTGAGTTCTATTCGATCGCTATTACCAATGGTCGCCAGCAGGCCGATACCGGCACCAAGATGATCCATCTGGGGGCGAACACGCGCTCGCGGATTATCTCTAAGGGGATCAGCGCCGGGCGGTCCTCCAATACCTATCGCGGTTTGGTTTCGGCCCATCCCAAGGCCAAGGGCGCGCGGAATTTCACCCAGTGCGACAGCCTGCTGATCGGCAAGCACTGTGGGGCCCACACCGTGCCCTATGTGGAGGCACGTAACGGCCAGTGCGTGTTCGAACACGAGGCCACTACGACCAAGCTTTCGGATGATCAGCTGTTCTACGCCATGCAGCGTGGGCTGAGCCAAGAGGAAGCGGTGCAACTGTTGGTCAACGGTTTCGTCAAAGACGTGCTCCAGCAACTGCCCATGGAGTTTGCCGTGGAGGCCCAGAAGCTGGTGGCGATTAGTCTCGAGGGGAGCGTGGGATGAGTGAGCAGGTAACGAAAATGTCTTTCCAACATGCCTTTGAAGCTGAACAACTGCGGCGAGAGCGGGATCGGCAAGCGCGCGAGGATGCCGAGCGGGCTCAGCAGGAGGCCGATCATGGGCGAGCGACCCTGCTATTTGACGCTCTGGCCAGCGAGGCTGCTTTCCTTAACAGCCGAAGCCTTGTCCTAGATCGTACCCGCTATGCGGTGACTCTGGACCATGCCGACTATCGCCTGCGCGCCTATTTCGAAGATGGTGAAGTCAGCGTCACATCGGCCGACAAACGCGATCTGTCGGCCACCTCGGCAGCACCACGTAAGCAAGCCATGGTCGGTAGTGTTGAGGAAGCGCTAAATATGATGGCGCAACTGCTGGCCGATGAGGTCGGCGGATGACTGCATCGCCACACATCTGGTTTCGCTATCGGGTCACGCCGCGCGGGCGATTGACCTGGCCGGTCAATGCCATGGGGTGGCTGTCGCTTTTGGCGATTACCATTTTGCCGACCCTGGTGTTTGTCGGGGTGGCTCAAGTTCTACATATCCGCTCAGTCTGGGCGGGCATTGCTTATCTCGTTCTTGCCATTCCGGCGATGGCCTTCGTGCTCACTAAGTTGTTTCAGGCCAGGGGCCAGCAGGCGTAAATGTTATCGATCTCAAATCTCCGCGTAGAAGTCGGCGGCAAGGAAATCCTTCAGGGACTTACCCTTGATGTTCCGGCTGGCGAGGTTCACGCGATCATGGGCCCGAATGGTGCGGGCAAGTCGACGCTAAGCTACGTCCTGACGGGTCGTGACGGTTATGAAGTTACCGGTGGCGGCGCGACTCTGGATGGCCAAGACCTGTTGGCGCTCACGCCGAACGCGCGGGCTGCCAAAGGCGTGTTCTTGTCGTTCCAGTATCCGCTAGAAATTCCTGGTGTTCCGGCCCTGACCTTTATTCGCGCGGCAATGAATGCTCAGCGGAAGGCCAAGGGCGAAGACGAAATCTCCGCTCCAGATTTCCTGAAATTGGCCCGCGCCAAGGCGCTCTCACTCAAGATCGACTTCGAGATGCTCAAGCGCCCGCTGAATGTCGGTTTCTCCGGCGGCGAGAAGAAGCGGATGGAAATCTTCCAGATGGCGATGCTGTCGCCGCGCTTCTTGATTCTGGATGAGACTGATTCCGGCCTCGACATCGACGCGCTGAAGATCGTTTCTGATGGCGTTAACGCCATGCGCAGTCCTGACCGTGCCATGCTGGTGATCACCCACTATCAGCGCCTGCTCGACTATATCAAACCGGACCGGGTCCATGTGCTGGCGGCGGGCCGGATCGTTGCATCTGGCGGGCCGGAGTTGGCCCTCGAACTCGAGCGCGATGGCTATGATAAGTATGCGAGGGCAGCGTGAGCGTCGCCACCGCCATCCGCACCAACAACGCCGCTGAACTCCCGTCGCGCCGCGATGAGGACTGGCGGTGGACGGACCTGCGCGGGCTATTGCGAGAACTGCCTGCGCCGTCGGAACCCTTCGACGGAGAGCCGCCAGTCGGTCCGTTCGCCCATCTGGCCGATCTACCGATCCACGTTGTCAACGCCTCCAGCCCAGTTGTCATCCGCTGCGCCTCTGCCAAGCCCTACGTGGTCTCTTTGCATTTCGCAGTACTCGGTGGCGGATCGCATACCGCCACCGCTCAGATCGAGGTCGCCGACGGTGCGCACCTGATTCTGCTGGAAAGCTATGAAGGCGACAGTGATCGCTATCTTGCCAATCTGGACATGAAGATAACGGTTGGACCCAAGGCGCGGCTGGAGCGGATCGTTCTGGCGGCTGATGGGGTCGAAGGCATCGGTGTTTCGAGCGCCGAGGTGACGCTGGGTCCAGACGCCCAGTTTTCGCAGACTGTTCTAACGGATGGTGCCCGACGCCAGCGGATCGAGACTCGCGTCGCCCATCCAGGCGCTGGCGCTGGTGTGCGGCTCGACGGGGCCTATCTGCTCAGCGGCCAACGCCACGCCGACCAGACTACGGTGGTCGATCACATGGGTGCCGACGGTGTGACCAGCCAGCTCACCAAGGGCGTGGTTCGTGATCAGTCGCGCGGCGTCTTCCAAGGTCGCATCGTGGTGGAGGAGGGAGCTGACCGCACCGATGCCCGGATGGGCCATCATGCGCTGATCCTGTCTGATCGCGCCGAGATCGACGCCAAACCCGAACTCCTCATCCATGCCGATGAGGTCGCTTGTGCTCATGGCAACACCATAGGGGCCTTGGACGAGCAGGCGCTGTTCTATATGCGCCAACGCGGCCTGCCCGAGATTGAGGCCCGCGCCCTGCTGATCGAGGCTTTTGTCGGCGAGGTTATCGACCGCATAAATTATGAACCCGCCCGGGAGATTGCGCGCGCCTGGGCAGATCAACGATTGAGGGTCTGATCATGGCTTTCGATGTCGAAACCATCCGCGCCCAATTCCCGATCCTGTCGCGAGAGGTGAACGACAAGCCGCTGATCTATCTGGACAGTGCGGCTTCAGCGCAAAAACCCCGCGCGGTGATCGACGCTATGGTTCATGCGATGGAACATTCCTATTCCAACGTGCATCGCGGCCTGCATACCCTGGCGAATGAAACGACAGATGCCTATGAAAAGGCACGGAAAAGTGTTGCCGGCCTCATCGGTGCCGATGTTTCAGAAATCGTTTTCACCAAGGGGGCGACGGAAGCGATCAATCTCGTTGCGGCCGGGCTGGGGCGGTCATTGAAGGCGGGTGACGAAATCATCCTCACGGAGATGGAGCATCACGCCAACATCGTGCCTTGGCATTTTCTGCGCGAACGCCAAGGCGTGGTGCTGAAGTTCGTCCCGGTGCTGGACGATGGCCTACTCGATCTTGAGGCCTATCGAGCATTGCTTGGCCCCAAGACTAAGGTGGTGGCGTTCAGCCACATGTCCAATGTTCTCGGCACCGTGAACCCGGTCGCAGACATGATCGTCGAGGCGCGGGCTGTTGGCGCAATCACCCTGATCGACGGCTGTCAGGCCATTGTGCACGAGGTGGTAGACGTGCAGGCCCTCGACGCGGATTTCTACGTCTTTTCCGGTCACAAACTTTACGGTCCCACCGGTATCGGCGTGCTTTACGGCAAGAGCGAACGGCTCGCCGCCTTGCCGCCGTACCAAGGCGGTGGCGAAATGATCGCGTCCGTGGCCTTGGACGCTATAACCTATGCGGACCCGCCGCATCGGTTTGAGGCGGGCACCCCGCCGATCTTGGAGGCCATCGGCCTGGGCGCGGCGATTGATTGGCTCGCTGGCCTAGACCGTGCGGCCATCGCCGATCACGAGCATCGCCTCTACCAAAAGGTCCGCGAGGGCTTGAGAGGCGCGAACTGGCTTCGCGTTTATGGTGAGGCACCCGGCAAGGGCGCTATACTGACCTTTAGCATCGAGGGTGCCCACGCCCATGATGTGGCCCAGATACTCGATCGGTACGGTGTGGCTGTCCGCGCCGGCACCCACTGTGCTGAACCCTTGATGACCCGGTTTGGTGTAACCTCCACCGCCCGCGCCAGCTTTGCCCTCTATAATACTGAGGCGGAGGCAGATGCCTTCGTTGATGCCCTTAACCGTACTCAAGCCTTTTTTGCCTAGAAGATGAACGCCATGGATGACGCCACCCCCGTCGTGACCACGCAACTCAGCCAAGTTGAGCTGGATGCCATCACCGATCAGCTGATTGAGGCCCTCAAGACGGTTTTTGACCCGGAAATCCCGGTCGATATCTATGAGCTGGGCTTGATCTATAAGGTCGACGTGTCCGACGAGAAAGATATTGCCATAGACATGACCCTGACTGCCCCCGGCTGTCCCGTAGCCGGTGAGATGCCGGGTTGGGTCGAAGACGCTGTGCGCGAGGTGCCTGGGGTGCGCAACGTGAAGGTTGATCTGGTGTTTGATCCGCCTTGGGACCCCTCGCGGATGTCCGACGAGGCAAAACTTCAACTCAATATGTTCTGATTTAGATTTTGAGCCCCATATAGACACCATGACCGACCTCATCACCGCTCCGCCGCGCACCCGTCGCCCCCGCCCCAAAGTCGTTAGCCTGACTCCGATAGCGGCTGAACGTGTGCGCGAGATCATGGGTCGCGCTACGGTTCCCTATGCCGGCCTGCGAGTTGGTGTAAAAAACGGTGGCTGCGCAGGTTCGGAATATATCGTCGAATACGCCAGCACCGTTGGACCGTTGGACGAAATCGTCGAGGACCAAGGCGTCACCATCCTGATCGAGCCCAAGGCCGTGCTGTTCCTGATTGGCTCGGTGATTGACTATGAGGTCAACAAGCTGTCGGCCAAGTTCGTGTTCCGCAACCCCAACGAAACCGATGCCTGTGGTTGCGGCGAGAGCGTGACGATTGAACCGGGCAGGGCGCTGGACGCCTAGGGTAAGCTACGGCCATACTCCCCTGGCATCATTGGGGACGACATGACCGACATCCTGAGCATCGAACATCGTGACGGCGTTGACTTCGTCACCCTAAACCGCCCTGAGCGGCTCAACGCCCTCAATCAACCCCTATCCCAAGCCTTGCTGAGTTATTTCGAATCCCGTCGTCGAAAGAGCGATGTGCGAGTGATCGTGTTGGCCGGTGCAGGGCGCGCCTTTTGCTCTGGCGCAGACCTCAAGGCAGGCGGTCAGCCTGATGCCCTGCAGGACGGTCCTAACGGCGATTGGATGTTGCGCGACACGCTGCGCGCCATGCGAGCTTGCCCTCAGCCGATTGTCGCCCTGGTCCAAGGGGCGGCTGCAGGCGGCGGGCTTGCCATCGCACTCTGCGCAGACGTGATTGTGGCCGGCCAGAGCGCAGCCTTCCATCCCGCCTTCATTAAGATCGGCCTGTCGGGCTCTGAGTTAGCCGTCAGCTGGCGGCTGCAACGCACCATCGGCGTAGCCCGCGCCCGCGAAATGTTGCTCACCGGCCGCCCTATGAGTGCTGCTGATGCGCTGAGCTGCGGTTTGGTTTCCCAAGTGCTTCCCGATGATCAGCTTGCCGCTGAAGGTGCGCGTTTAGCTGAGGACATGCTGAAAGCCGCGCTCGATGCCCTGCGCATCTCCAAACGCACCTTCGATGCGACATTGGAAGGCATAAGCTTCGAGGCGGCTTTGGAGTTAGAAGAACGTGGCCAGATCCAGATGATTAGAGCAGGCCGGCGGAGCTAGGGGCTACTGACCCATGAATACTGCGACACGCTTTTGAAGGAAGGCCAACACACCCTCTCGGCTGTCCTTGGTGCGACCGGCGTGCTTTTGGGCCATCCGTTCGGCGTGCAACTGGTCGGAGAATTCGGAGTCTAAGCTCTCCCACATCAGCTTGCGGATCGACCCGAGTGACCAGGGCCCGGTTGCCAGTGACTTCGCCATTTCCATGGCGGTAGCCATCAATTGGTCATCAGGGACACATCGATTGACCAGGCCCCACTCGAGTGCGGTTTTGGCGGGTACGCGTTCCCCCATCAGCGCCATCTCCATAGCGCGAGCCTTACCGATCATCCGCGGCAGGAGGTAGGTGGATCCGCCGTCTGGCACGAGACCGATGCGTCGGAAGGCCTGCATGAAATAGGCACTTTCGGCAGCGACAATGATGTCGCCCATCAAGGCAAGCGAGCAGCCCACCCCGGCGGCCACCCCGTTCACGGCCGTGATGATGGGGAAAGGATAATCGCGCATCGACTTCATGAAGGGATTGTAGACGCTCTCCAGCGCTGCACCGGAGTCTCGGCCATCAGGATCGGGACTGACCGGGCCGCCTGGCCCTCCGCGACCCGATAGGTTGGCGCCTGAGCAGAAGCCGCGACCTTCGCCGGTCAGCACAACGCAGCGCACACCTGAGTCGGGTTTGGCAAAGT